>CBIHRE010000027.1:0-17497 GCA_966212385.1 uncultured Akkermansia sp.
GGAAGACATCCCGCCATCCACCTGAATTCGAGCCTTCACGACAAGCCTCGCCGCCCCGCCCACCCGGCTCCATCCCGCCGGGGCTTTATCCTTAAAACCGCAACTCAATGACGGCTTGTGCCCTCCGAAAGTGGCACCCACTCTGCGCGCAGATCCGCCGCCGCGATGTCCACCCAACCTGCCGCATCCTCTCTCCCCCGGCCCGCGTCACCCGCGCAGGGCGGCGCCGATCTCCCCGGCCCGCCTTCGCCCTCGGGCCCCGGCTCGCCGAGCCGCGCGGAGGAGCCCAACGCCCACCCCGCGCTGAGCGCCCTTCCCTGGTGGCGCCGTTTCGACGTGCGCATCGCCGCGCTCTTCGGCGGAGCCGCGTTTCTCGTCGTGCTGGCCTCCGGCGTCTTCGCCTACTCGCTCATCGTCGACGCGCGCATGCAATCCTTCACGCAGCGCCTCGAATCCCTCGCCCTTGCCCTCGCCAACACCTTCGAGGCGGACGCCATCCCCGGCCTCGCACGGCGAGCCGACGGCGGCGCCGCCTGGCGCGAGGAGTGGCGCGCGCGACTCATGCGCATCGTCGAGCGGGAAGGCGACATCGACTCCATCTACATCCTCCTGCCCACCGAGCGCCCCGCGCAGCTGCGCTTCCTTCTCGACGCGTCCAAGGCCTCGCGCGTCGCCGAACCGGGCGAATTGTATGACGCCAGCGAATACCCGTTCATGCTTCGCGGCTTCAACCAGGACTCGGTCGAGGACCGCGTGTTCGCCGACGAATTCGGGGCCACCCAGTCCGCCTACGCCCCGCTGCGCACCTCGAAAAGCGAGGTCGTCGGCATCGTCGGCGTCGACGTCCTCGCCGTGCGCCTCGACGAGACGCGCAGACAGGTGATCCTCTTCTGCGCGGCCATCTTCGGCGTCGCCGCCGCCGCCGTCATCCTCCTTGCCGCCCTCGTGCGCCGCCGCGTGCAACGTCCGCTTTCACACGCGCTCGCCACCACCGCGGCCATCGCCTCCGGCCGCCACGAGGCGCCCCCGCCGAGCCGGCCGCAGGACTACTCCGGCGACGAGTTCGCCCTGCTCTCCTCCCATCTCGACGACCTGTCGCGCCAGCTCCGCGACCGCGAGCGGCTGCGAGCCACCTTCGGCCTTTATGTCAGCGACGATCTCGCGAAGGCGGTGCTGGCCGGCGGCCAAGCCCCCACCCTCGGCGGCGTCGAGCGGCTCGCCACCATCCTATTCGCCGATCTCTCCCAATACACGCGCGTCAGCGAGCAGTTTTCCCCGATGGAAATCGTCTCGCTGGCCAACGAATACCTCGGCGCGATGACCACGCTCGTCGAGCAGCACGGCGGCTGCGTGATCGACTTCCGCGGCGACTGCGTGATGGCCGTTTTTGGCGCCCCGGTCTCCCAGGAAGACCACGCCGACCGCGCCCTGCGCTGCGCCCTGCTCATGCAGCAACGCATGACCCAGCTCAACGGAAGCTGGGAAGCCCGCGGCCTGGCGGAGCGCTGGCAAAAGGCGGGCGTGGACCAGATCACGCTGCGCATCGGCGTGCACACCGGCCCGGTCGTGGCCGGCCACATCGGCGGCCCCTCGCGCATGAAATACTGCGTGATGGGAGACTCCGTGAACGTCGCCGCCCGTCTTCAGGAAATGAACAAGGAGCTCGGCACCCGCATCGCCATCAGCGACCAGGTGAAACAACGCGCCCAGCCTTCGTCGCTCGAGGGCTTCGTCGATTGCGACATGCGCCCCCTCCGCGGCCGCGTCCTGGGCGTTCATGTCTACGCGATGTGAGGATGCGACGATCCGCTATTCGTCGCCGAAACTCGCCGAGACGTAGACCTGGCCGTCGGTCACCTCCTCGACCTTGAAGGCATAGGTTTTCGCGCCGCGAGACACGCGATAGATTTCGCCCAGGCCCAGCGATGTCTTGCCCAGCGCCACGCGCACTCGGGCCCCGCCGGAAAGAAATCCTGTCACCGGGATCGTCTCCGCCGCGGCGCTGATCTCATCGATATCCCTGGTTCCCTTCGGCACGCGGACGTAGCCGAATTTGATCGGCAGCGCGATCATGCGAACCACGGGCGGTGCCGCGACTCGCGGCTCCGGCACGGCCGGGGCCGGCTCCGGCAAGATCTGCGTCGATTCGTCGCCCACCATCAGCGCGACCGGGACGCCGGATTTGGTCTCCATCATCGCGGCCAGCAGGGTGCCCGCCCATTCGGGATTTATTTTCTCGGCCGCCAATTCCGCCCGTGCGCTGGCGATGGCGGAATCGATGCCTTTTTCGAAGAAGATCTTCGACAAGGTCGCCATCGCCTCGTGGTCCTCATCGGTGAATTGCATCCCGCGGATGTTGCGCAGCAGGATCTGCAGCGACTCCAGCGGCGGGCGGACATGCTGCGCGGGGGCCGGAGACGATCCCTCTGCGGCGGCATTTTCCGCCTTCATCTCCTTCATGAAGGCGACCAGGTTTTTCACGTCGTCCATGCTCGCGCGCTTCAACGCGCTCAAGGAGTAGCGATCGGCCGCCAGCCCCTGCTCCGCCATGAACTCGGCCATGGCCTTGCGGTTCTCCTCGCGCTCCTCCGGCGTCATCGCGTCCCACTCCGCTTTTCTGTCCGCGTAAAGCTTCACTCCGCTCGCGAACTCCTTTTTCACCGCCTCGAAATTTTCCTTCGAGCTGAGGTCGGCCAAGGCATGCAAAGACGCGGCAAGCATCGCCGAGGCGCCATCGTTCACCGTCTTGAAGTGGACCGCCGCCTCACGGGCTTCGCGCGTCCGGGTGTAGGCCGAGTCGATGAACTGCGCCATGCGCATGCCCGGCGGCAACGCCCGCTCCGACACCCACGGCAACGCGAACGACACGCCATACATTCCCAGCACGAGCACGAGCGCCGTCGCCACCGAGCTGAGAAACGAAGTGGCAAAGCGCCAGTAGACGACCAAGCAGGCCACCACCAACGTGGCGCCCAGCCCCGCGCCCAACTGCGCGTAGGGATCCAGGTCCGGCAGCCATTTGCCCGCCTGCGAATCGAGAAACCCCTTGGCCGCGCCAACCACCACCACGCTCAGGATCGCCGCCATCCAACCACCCCGTGAGTGCCCGCGATAAAAGAGACGCGCGCACACTCCCGTGAGCCCCACCAGAAGCAGGTAGGCGCCCACGTAAATCAGCCCGTCCAAGGCCAGCACGAGGTATTCGTTCATGGCGGTGCGGAACTGAGGAATTCCACCCAGCCGCCAAAATCAATAACACTTTTTTAACAATTAGAACTAATGCTCCGCCCAGATCCTTTTGGCAAAAGCCGGTTCAGCCGCCACGGGGGCCGCGGTAAGCGGTTTTCAGCGGCAATTCCGAGCCCGGCCAGCGCGCTAAAAACGCGGTCTGCGCCTCGCGATCCGGCACCACGTCCGTGGACCCTTCGCGCTGCAACTGCCACAGCGGGTAACCCGGGCCCAAACCGGTTACATTTACCTGCGCGGCGTTCTCGTCCACGGTGAACAGCGCCCGCCATGCGCCGCAGCCGATCTCCAAGCCGCCACCGTGCTCTGGCGGCACCCGGCGGATGCGCCGCGTGCGGTGCGGCGACGGATCCCGCCCGAGCAGCTCGCGCACGCGGGGCAAAAAATCGACGCTCCAATTCTCACGCAACCACTCCGCCTGCTCCGTCGCGCGCGGGGCGAGCCTCACGACGTAGCGCGGGCCGGCGCGTTCCTCGGCGTCGACCTCGTCGATCCAGCCCGCCCGCGAGCCGGGGAACGAATCATAGGCGGGCACGTAGGGCTTGATATCAAAAATAGGAGTGCCCTCGACGAGATCGCAGGGACCAAGCCGCAGCAGGCGTCCGCCACGCTCGACGCCGAGCAAACGCACCGGCGTGAGACCAAGGGCGTTGGGCCGGTGCGGCGAACGGGTGGCGAACACTCCTCGGCGCTTTTGCGGGCCACGCGGCGGAATCACCTTCGGACGCCAGCCCGTGTTTCGATGAAACCACCAAAGCAGCCACACGCGTTCGAAGCCGGCGAGGTCGGACGTGGCCAGGGCGAGCTCCGCTTCGGGCAAAAGTTCGAGAAAGTTTTCCTCCGGCTCGCATTCGTCGGGCTGGTGGCGCGCGGCGAACTTCACGTGCTTGCCGCTCCGGATGTAGCCGATGGGCCGCAGCGCGAGAACGGATTCGGACGCGGATGCGTGCGGCGGAACGGAATCGGGCGCGGGTTCGGAATCGGACACGGCGGCAAGGGATAGCCGCATCGCCCGCCTTGCCAACGAAAAGCCCCGCCGCCTGGGAGGCACGCGGGGCGAAGTTTTTGCGAGGAGCGAGAAAAGCGTCCGGCGCTCAAGCCGGCGACGGCGCGTGCGCACCGCCCAGTGGAGGCTCGGATTCGCGGCGAGGCGCGATGACGCCCTCGGGCTTGCTCGGAGGCTGCGGGATCGGGGGCGGCTCGGGCGGGCGCACCGGGGTGCGGATTTCGCCGAACTCCAGGATCTCGTTCACGTGCTTGCCATCGATCGTCTCGAATTCGAGGAGCGCCTCGGTGATTTTTTCGAGGGCGGCTCGGTGGGCCAGGATGATCTCGCGGGCGCGGTTGTATTGCTCGTCCACGAGCTTCTTCACCTCGGCATCGATCACGCGGGAGGTCTCCTCGCTGTGCTGCTGCGAACGGGTGATTTCGCGACCAAGGAACACGGTGTCCTCGTTTTGACCGAACGCGATCGGACCGAGGATGCTCATGCCCCAGTCGCAGACCATGTGGCGGGCGAGCTTGGAGGCCTGGCGGATGTCGCCCGAGGCGCCGGAGGTGATGTCGCCGAGGACGACGTCTTCCGCGATGCGGCCGCCAAAGAGCGTCGCGAGCTGGTTCAGCATGCGGCGCTTGGCGTAGTTGTAGGTGTCCTTCGATGGGATATACATCGTGCTGCCGAGCGAGCGGCCGCGGGGGATGATGGTCACCTTGTGGACGGGCATGGTCTCGTCCTTGATGACCGCGGAGACGAGCGCGTGGCCGGCCTCGTGGACGGCGACGATCTTGCGATCCTCGGCATCCATGCCCTTGCGGCGTTCTAGGCCGAAAAGAACTTTGTTGCGGGCGTCGTCCACGTCCTGCGCGTCGACACGCTTCTTGCCGCGGCGGGCGGCGAGGAGGGCGGATTCGTTGAGGAGGTTGGCGAGCTCGGCGCCGGAGAGACCGGGCGTGCCGCGGGCGACCACGTTAAGGTCGACGTCGTCGGCGAGCTGGATCTTGCGAGCGTGGACCTTGAGGATCTGCTCGCGACCGGCGAGATCGGGGAGGTCGACGTAGATCTGACGATCGAAACGGCCCGGGCGGAGGAGCGCCTGATCGAGCACGTCGACGCGGTTGGTGGCGGCGATGATGATGACGCCCTCGGAAGTGTCGAAGCCGTCCATCTCGACGAGAAGGGAGTTGAGCGTCTGCTCGCGCTCGTCGTTGCCGCCGCCGAGGCCGGCGCCACGCTGGCGGCCGACGGCGTCGATCTCGTCGATGAAGATGATGCAGGGGGCGTTCTTGCGGCCCTGCTCGAACATGTCGCGCACGCGGCTGGCGCCGACGCCGACGAACATTTCCACGAAGTCGGAGCCGCTCACGCTGAAGAAAGGCACGTCTGCCTCGCCGGCGACGGCCTTGGCGAGGAGGGTTTTGCCGGTTCCCGGGGGGCCCACGAGGAGGATACCCTTGGGAATCTTGCCGCCCATCTTTTGGAACTTTTTCGGGTCCTTCAGGAAGTCGACGACCTCGGCGATCTCGAGCTTGGCCTCGTCGCAGCCGGCGACCTGGGCGAAGGTGATCTTGTCGCGATCACGCGTGAGCATCTTCGCCTTGCTCTTGCCGAAGCTGAGCGCGCCGCGGCCGGCGTTGCGGAGCTGACGCACGAAAAGGAAGTAGAGCAGGCCGATGATGAGGACAAAGGGGATGAGCTGCGCGAGGATGTTGCTCCAGACGTTGGAGGCGGGGGTCTGCTTGAAAACCTTGGTGCTCTCGAGGCGCTCGTAGGTGCTGTCGGTCAGGCGTCCGGAAGCCGCGAAGAGACTGGTTTTGGCGCCGCCCTCGACATCGAGCACGGGCTCCTTCGTCTCGCCGGTGATCTCGAACCAATAGGGGCCGCCGGCGCTGTTGTAGCGTATGACGCCCTCCTTGATTTTGCCCTCCTCGGCCAAGTCCAGGACCTGCGTGATCTTCAGCGTGGCCTGCCCTTGGGAATGCGGCGGATTGAACCACAGCACGGCGAGAAGCGCGGCCAGCAACGCGATCCACACCAGCCAGACTCGCGGAAAACGATCGGGCGGGAGGTTTTTGAGAGGACGACGCGGCGGTCGATTGCTGTCTTGGGTGGGATCAGGCATCAGGGAATGGACTGGGCGCGAACCGTGCAGGTTCCCCTCGGATAAGTCAACGGACGCAGCCGAATGGCGCGACCGGGCAATAATGCCTAGCCCCGAGGCGGCGAAACCGGCTCGCAGACGAGGCGGGTGCGCGTGATCCGGACAAAATGGGCCGCCCCGAGGCTGTGGCGGCTTCCCGGCCGGTCGGCGACGACCATATCCAGCAATGCGTTGAAGCCATGCCGGTTGAGATCGGTATGCGCGGGAGTGGATGCCAGCCAACGGCGCACCACCCGGCGCAACACGGCGCGGGGCAATTCGCGCAGCGGAGCGAGCGCCAGAGCCCCTCGGGCGTCGATCCGGGTGGCGCGTTCAGTCCACACCTCGAGCGCGGAATCGTCTTCCTCCAGCAAGTCGCGGGTCAGCGCGAGGCCCGCCAAGGCATCGCGGCCGGGCTCGGCCGCGCAGGCGCGCCAGGCCGGCAGCAACCCGGCGCGCACCCGGTTGCGCAAGTGCGCGGAGCCGGCGTTGGAGCCGTCCTCGCGCCAACACCCGCCCGCGGCGCGCAAGGCCTCCGCGAGGGTGGACTTGTCGAGCGTGAGCAAGGGCCGCAGATGCACCCGTCCCAGCGCCGGCTGGGGATGAACCGGACGCGGCGCCACTAGGCCGGCGGCGCCGCTGCCGCGCGCGAGGCGCATGAACATCGTCTCGGCGGCGTCGTCCCGGTGGTGGCCGGTAAACAGCGTCGTCACACGCCGTCGCCGCAAGACGCGGGTGAAAAACGCATGCCGGGCGGCGCGCGCCTCGGCCTCGGATGGCTTCGACTTTGCGGCGATCGCGGAGTCGGAAGCCTTATCGCGCTCGTCCCAAGTCCCGACGACCAAGTCCACGCCCAGCGCGCGGCAGAGTTTTTCGCAAAACCGGGCGTCGGCGGTCGACGCTCGACCGCGGAGCCGGTGGTCGAAATGCAAGGCGAGCAAGCGCGTCCGCCGCTCGGGCCAATGCGCCCAAAGCAACAAAAGCAACGCGACGGAATCCGCGCCGCCGGAAAGCGCGACGGCCCAGCGCTCGCCCGCCGGCGAGGCGGCGAGGCGGCTCAAAACCGCCGCATGCAGACCTCCGCGCGGGATGGCGGCGGCGAGTTTTTCCGCGACGCGGGGCCAGTTCGGACGCGCGGCGGACATGACTTGGAAAAATTCGGAGGCGGAGCCGGGCGGCCCGCCGCTCAGCCGAAGCGCAGAGTGTCGCGGCCGAAGTAGGGCACGAGGGCCTTGGGCAGCTTCACCGTGCCGTCGGGCTGGAGATTGTTCTCCAAAAGCGCGGCGAGCACGCGCGGCACGGCGAGACCGGAGCCGTTGAGCGTGTGGACGAGCTCGGGTTTGCCGTCGGCGTTGCGGAAACGGATCTGCGCGCGGCGCGCCTGGAAGCTTTCGAAGTTCGAGCAGCTCGACACCTCGAGCCAGCGCTTCTGGCCGGCGGCCCAGACCTCGAGGTCGTATTTCTTGGCCTGCGAAAAACCGACGTCGCCGCCGCACATGAGGAGCACGCGGTAGGGGAGCTCGAGCTTGCGCAGGAGATTTTCCGCGTCGGTGCGGAGCTTCTCGAGCTCGTTGTAGCTCTCGCTAGGATGGACCCACTTGAGCAGCTCGACCTTGTCGAACTGGTGCAGGCGATTGAGGCCGCGCACGTCCTTGCCGTAGCTGCCCGCCTCGCGGCGGAAACAGGGAGTGTAGGCCGCGCGTTTCACCGGCAGCGCGGCCTCGTCGAGGATCTCGTCGCGGAAGAAGTTGGTCAGCGGCACCTCGGCGGTCGGCACGGCGTAGAAGCCGTCGGCGACGGCCTCATACATCTGGCCTTCCTTGTCGGGGAGCTGGCCGGTGGCGGTGGCGCTGGCGGCGTTGACGAAGATCGGCGGGTTGACCTCGACGTAGCCCGCGGCGACGGCCTCGTCCAAGAAGAACTGGAGCAAGGCGCGCACGATCTTGGCGCCGTCGCCGACATAGAACGGGAAACCGGCGCCGGTGACCTTCGAGCCGCGGCCGAAGTCGATGATCTTGTCGAAGCCCGGGATCTCCCAGTGCGCCTTCGCGACCGCCGAGAGCGCGTTGACGTCGCCCCAGGTGGCGTGGGTCACGTTCTCCTCGGGCGTGCGGCCCTCGGGCACGCTCGCGTGCGGGAGGTTGGGAATCGCGAGCATGGCCGCGCGGTGCTTCGCCTCGATCTCGACGAGCCCGGCCTCGCGGGTCTTCACCTCGGCCGAGACGGCCTTCATCTCCTGCACCTTGGCGACGAACTCCGGCGAACCCTTGGGCAGCTTGGCCATCTCGGTGTTGGCTGCCTTCTGCTTGGCGCGCAGGGCCTCGACCTCGGTCAACTGCTTGCGCCACTCGGCGTCGAGCGCGAGCACGGTGTCGAGGTCGACCTCGAGGTGTTTTTTCGCGATGGCGGCGCGGACGAGTTCGGGCGATTCGCGGAGGAGCTTGGGATCGAGCATGGCGACGGGGTCCAGACGGACGCGGTGTTACAGAGTGTTACGGAGTGTTACGCGGCAAAGCCGCAAAGGACACCCGACGCGCCGCGCCCGCGTCAACCCTTGCCTTGCCCTCCCCCCAGCGCAGGCGCTCCTCGCGTCAGCCGCTCGCCTTTTGCCGCGTCTTGCTCAGCCTCCGGTGCCACCCGTGATCGTCATCCGCCGCCTCGTCGACCGCCACCGCGCCTACACCGGCATCTTCCTGCCGGGCGAAGCGCCGCGCATCTTCCCGACCAGCGACGCCGAGCACGGACGCATCCTGCAAATCTACAAACAGGACCGCCCGCACGAGGGCATCATCAACGACTTCAGCGAATTCGCCTTGGGGCGGGACGAGCTTCCCCCCTCGTCGCGGTAGGCCGCCCGCTCGCGGGCGCTCCCAAGGGGGATCCGCGCCGCCTCACCGCGCCCGCGCCCAAGCCCAGCCACCCGCGCCCAACAAGGCCAGATGCGGCAGCAAGGCCGCCACGGAGGGCGCGAGCAGTCCCCGCCCGCCAAAGACCAGACCGAGTCGCATCGCGACGAAATAGACCACGAACAAACCCAGCGCTTTCGAGACGCCCACGGCCGGGTTTACCCGCACGCCCGCCACGGCGAAGGGCACCGCGAACGCGATGATCACCAGCGGCATCGCGCTCTCCGCCATCACGCTCGCCAGCCGCAGCTCGTAGGCGCGCAGCTTCGGGCTGTTGGTCTGGCGATGGTGCGCGATAACCCGCCGCAGCTCGAAAAGAGATAGCGCGTCCGGCTTCGCGTCGTAGACCTGCATGAGCGCCGGATCCTCGTTGAAGCGCGTGATCGTTTTTTCGCGGAACGCCGCCGGCTTGAGCACTTCGCCGCTCACCGGATCAAAAGTCAGCTCGCGCCCGTCGCGCAGCGTCCAGGCGCCGCTCTTCTCGTCGCGCCAAGCCTCCGCCGCCAGCCAGCGCGTCGTCTCGCGCCCCTCGGAATCGCGCTCGCTGACCGTCACGCCGTAGGCGCGTCCGGTGAAGTTGCTGTAGCGGTTGATGAACCACAGTCGGTGCTCGGCGGCATTCTCAAAGGTCACCGCGGTTCGCGCCGCGACGTTGCCCGCCGGCTTGCCCTTCAACTCCTGACGCACCTGCAACTCCTCCCAAAGCTTGCGCGTCTGCTCGACCGACCACGGCACCACCGTCGCGTTGAGCCACCACACCAGCGCGCAGAAAAAAGCGCCCGCCACCCAGACGGACCGCGTTATCCGCGCCAGCCCGAGCCCCGCCGCGCGCATCGCCGTGATCTCGTTCGCATGATGGAGTTTTCCCAGCGCGTAGAGCAGCGAGACCAGCAGGCAAAGCGGCAGCAGCGTGGCCAGGAAGCCCGGCGTTTTCACGATGCAATAAGCCGCCACCTCGCCCGCCCCCGCGCCGAGGCGCAGGAGATCCTCCAACTCGTCATAGAGCGCGTGCATCACCAACAGGCCGAGCGTGGCCGCGAGCACGAGGCCGAGGATGCCGAGCCACTCGCGCAGGATATGCCGGTCGATGAGCGTCATTGAAAAACGAGCGCCACCACAAACCCGCGGCGCGGCGCGGCGCAATCCCGCAAAGCGCACGGCGAGCACGCCGATCCCGCCATTTTCACCGGCCCTTCGCGCGAAGCGGCGTTTACGGCGGCGCGGCGCCGGTCCATTTTCGACACGTCCCGCCGGACCCCGCGCTGAAGCCCCCCTACCTCCTCCTTGAAAACGGCCTGCCCACCGGCCCCCACAGCCTGATCGTCCTGCATCAGAAAGCCGACATCCATGTGATCGGCCCCGACTCGGTCGTGCGCCCCGCCGAGTCGCCCGACGCGCCTTGGATTCCGATCCGCGCGATCCCGGATCTGCACGAGCTGCTTTTCCCGCCGAAAGCCGCGCCCACGCTCGCCCGGCCCCGCGACATCGCGCACACACAGCCGCCCATGGCCTCCCCCGCCGCGCCTTCCGTCGAGGTCGGCGGCATGCTGCGCGACAACGCCGCCCGCCTCGTCGCCACCGAGCATTTCGACCCCGGAGCCGGCGGCAACCGGCGCGCCCGCCGGCACCGCAGCTTTTGGCTCACCGTGCTCGCCTTCGCCGCCCCCGCCTGCGCGCTCTATCGCTTCGGCCCGCTGCCCCGCACCGAGATGACCTTCATCCTGCTGGCGAGCGGAGTCGGCGTCGCCTCGCTCATGAGCTACTGGATCATTTACCACATCACCGACTTCCGATCCTGAGTCCGGCGAAACTCGACGAATGGCCCGGCCTCGCCCTCCTGCCGGAACCACCGCCCGCCCCGGTTTCATTGGGCATTGCACGCCGCCGCCTCGCCCGCACCGTTTGGCGGAGTTCATGTCGTCTCCTTTTCCTCCCGCGCCCTCCTGTCTCGCCGTCCGCGATCTCCGCGCCGACGATCTCGGCCCGAAGCCCGCGCCCGAAGCCCTGCTCCGCATCTACGCCTGGGCCGCCCTTTCCCGTCGAGCGGACAACCGCATCCTCGAACTCTTTCGCCAAGGCCTGATCAAGGGCACCGTCACCGGCGGCCAGGGCAACGAGGTGCTCAGCGCATCTCTCGCCCTCCTCGCCGACAAGGCCATCGACGTCGTCTCCTTCACCCACCGCGACCTCGCCGGCCACATCGTCTGGAGCGGCCACCTCTGCGATCACCTTAACCAATACTTCGCCAACGCCGAGAGCCCCACCTTCGCGCGCGAGGGCAACATCCACCACGGCGATCCGGCCAACCGCTCGCTGCCGATGATCTCGCACCTCGGCTCGATGGTTTCCCACGTCGTCGGCCGCACCGACGCCCAGCTACGCGCCGGCCTCCCCGCCGCCGGCCTCGCCCTCTTCGGCGACGGCGGCTCCTCCACCGGCGACGTCCACGAGACGCTCAACCTCGCCGCACTCCTCTCGCTACCGATCCTCTTTGTCATCGAGAACAACCGCTACGCCTACTCCACGCCCGTCGCGGAACAGTTCCCGCAAAACGCCGAGCTCTGGCAACGCGCCGCCGGCTACGGCATCGAAGGCCTCAAGGTCGACTTCACCGCCGATCCCGTCGGCGCCGCCCAAACCTTCGCCACCGCCCTCGCCCGCGTCCGCTCCACGCGCCGCCCGATTCTCATCGAGGCCCATACCTCGCGCCTCCGCGGCCACGCCGCCTACGACACCTGCGACTACCTCTCCGTGATCGAAAACGCCTCCATCCAGGCCTCCGATCCGCTCCCCAAGCTCCGCGCGCAAATCCTCGCCGCCGCTCCCGTGCAGGCCGCCGCGCTCGACCAGATCGACACCGACATCAACGCCTGGGTCGAGGCCTGCATCCAGGTCTCCCTCGCCATCCCGCGCCCTTCGCCCGCCAGCCTTCCCGCCGACGCCTACGCGCCCGAAGCCGCGCCCATCGCCTGGCAGCCCACCGTCACCGCCGATTCCGCCAAAGCGGACAACATCACCTTCGCCCAAGCCTTGACCTACGCTCACGGCAAAATCCTCCGCGAGCGCCCCGAGTCCCTCGTGCTCGGCCAGGACATCGGCACCTACGGCGGCGCCTTCAAGGTCACCGAAGGCCTGCTCGCCCTCCACGGCCGCGCCCGCGTCTTCAACACCCCGCTCGCCGAGTCCGCGTCCACCGGCTACGCCATCGGCCTCGCCCTCGGCGGCCACCGCCCCATCGAGGAATTTCAGTTCGCCGACTTCTGCACCGAGGCGATGACCCAGATCGCGCTCAACGCCGGCACCTATTTCTTCCGCTCCGGCGCCAAGGTCCCTCTCGTCCTCCGCCTCCCCGCCGGCGGCGGCCTCACCTTCGGCTCCTTCCACTCCCAGGAACTCGAGTCCGCCCTCCTCGCCTACCCCGGCCTCAAGGCCCTCTACCCGAGCACCGCGCAGGACGCCTTCGACGCCCTCCTCGCCGCCTACGAGGACGACAACCCCGTCCTCCTCTTCGAGCACAAGGCCCTCTACCGTCGCGGCAAACACAGCGTCGCGTGGAACCCGGCCTACCGCGAAGTCTGGCAGCCGCGCCTCGTCCGCCCCGGCGCCCACGCCACCCTCGTCACCTACGGCGAGATGGTCCACCTCGCGCAGGCCGCCGCCGAGTATTTGGAAACCGAATACGAGAAGAGTGTCGAGATCTGGGACCTCCGCGCCCTCGCCCCGCTCCGCCTCGAAGAGATCCGCGCCAGCGTCGCCCGCACCCACCGCCTCTGCGTGTTGCACGAAGGCCGCCGCACCCACGGCTTCGGCGCCGAGCTCGTCAGCCGCATCGTCGAGGAGCAGTTCTTCGACCTCGAGGCCGCCCCCCTCCGCGTCGCCGCCCTCGACCTTCCCGTCCCCTTCGCCCCCGAGCTCGAACAAGCCTACCGCCCGACTCGCGACGGCCTCATCGAGAAACTGGTCAACTGGCTCTGCTGAGCGCTCCGGCTTCTCCTCCGCATTACAACTTCTGCCTCCGACTTCCGGCTCCTTGCCCTCCGCCCCTAGCTCCTAGCTCTTTCCGCCATGCACCAGATCCCCGAAGCCCGCTGGGCCGCCATCAAACTCTTCGCCATGGATGTCGACGGCATCCTCACCGACGGCACCGTGCATATCTCCTCGGACGGCACCGAGACCAAGCAGTTCTCCATCCTCGACGGCATGGGCCTCGTCCGCCTCGGCAAAAAAGGTGTCGCCACCGCCTGGATCAGCGGCCGCGCCTCAGGCGCCACCACCGTCCGTGCCACCGAGCTCAAGATCCCCCACCTCGTCCAAGGCCGCACCGACAAGCTCGACGCACTCCAGGAACTTGCCGCCGAGCTCGAGCTAAAGCCCGAGCAAATCGTCTACATGGGCGACGACGACATCGACGCCCCCGCCCTCACCTGGGCCGGAATCGGCGTCACCGTGCCCACCGCGATGCCCATCGCCCTCGAGGCCGCCGACTACCTCACCACCCGCCCCGCCGGCCGCGGCGCCGTGCGCGAAATCTGCGAGCACATCCTGCGCTCGCAGGGTCACATCGACTTCCATCTCTGAGCCAAGCCTCGCCCGCCCCGTGATGCCCGCCTTCCGCAGCCCCCGCCTCCTCGCCGCCCTCGCGGGCGCGACCTTCGCCGTATCCGCGAACGCCGCGCCCGAGATCAAGGCCACCGCGCCGGTGAAAACATTTCGCCTGCCCACCTTCACCGCCGAGGGCTTTCGCCACACTCTGCTCCGCGCCGAGGAGGCCCGCCTGCCCGACCCCGCCCGCATCGATCTCACCGAAATGGAGCTCACCCTTTTCACCGGCCGCGCCGACGAGCAGATCGACGCCATGCTGGCCGCGCCATCCGCCACCTTTTACCCCGACAAACTCCTCGCCACCGGCGCCGACACCGTCCGCGTGGAACGCAGCGACCTCACCCTCACCGGCGCCGACTGGAGCTACGACCACACCGCCCGCAAAGTCGTCATCAAACGCGACGCCCACGTCATCTTCCGCTCCGCCCTCGGCGATATTCTCAAATGATTTCCCGTCCGCTCCTCGCCCTCGCGCTCCTGCTCTCGCTCTCCTTCGTGTCCATCGGCACCGCCCAGGATTCGAATCCGTTCCAGAAAGCGGTGGACACCGCAACGCGCCCCGCCAATCCCGCCGCGCCCGTCCCCACCGAGCTCACCAGCGATTTCCTCGAAATGACCTCGACGGACGACGAGACCACCGCCGTCGCCACCAAGAACGTCGTCCTCACCGGCACCAACCTCCGCATCACCTGCGACCAGCTCACCATCATCGCCACCCGCATCGGCGACAAGGACGCGACGATCGGCACCGTCGAGCGCTTCAAATACATTCTCGCCACCGGCAACGTCCGCATCATCCAGGGCGACCGCGAGTCCACCTCGCAAAAAGCCGAGGTCTTCCCTCGCGAGGACAAGGTCGTGCTCAGCGTCGATCCCGTGGTCATCGACCATAGCAACGGCTTCGTCGGCGCCGGCGAAAAAATCACCCTCTTCCGCGGCAAGCGCGAGGTCACCGTGGAAAAACCCAAGTTCACCGGCCCGCCCGTCTCCGACCTGAGCGCCACCGCGGCCCCCAAGTCCGCCGCCCCCGCCCCGAAACCCGCGCCCGCCGCCACGCCCCAGTCCACGCCAGGCGTCACCTTCCCCAAGCCCGCCACCAAAACCCGCTGAACAGCGTCCTTCCTTTTCGCTCCTTCCGCGCCTTTTTTCGGCCAATGTCTGAAACCGCCACCGCCCTCGCCGAGATCTCCACCGCCGGTCTCGTCAAAACCTACGGCCAACGCACCGTCGTCAACGGCGTCGACATCACCGCGCGCGCCGGCGAGATCGTCGGCTTCCTCGGCCCCAACGGCGCCGGCAAGACCACGACCTTCTACATGATCGTCGGCCTCGTGCCCGCCACCCGCGGCACGGTCTCCCTCGACGGCCGCGACATCACCCACCTGCGCATGCACGAGCGCGCCCGCCTCGGCCTCGGCTACCTCCCGCAGGAACCCTCCACCTTCCGCAAGCTCACCGTCGCCGAAAACCTCCTCGCCATCGTAGAGGCCGTGGGGGTGCCGAAGGCCGAACGCCGCGCCCTCGTCGACGAGCACCTCGCCGAGCTCCACCTCACCCACGTCGCCACGCAAAAGGCCTACACCCTCTCCGGCGGCGAACGTCGCCGCCTCGAGATCGCCCGCGCGCTCGTCACCCGGCCGAAATTCCTCCTCCTCGACGAACCCTTCGCCGCCATCGATCCCATCTCCGTCGCCGAGGTCCAGAAAATCGTCGTCGACCTCCGCGCCAAAGGCATCGGCGTCATCATCACCGACCACAACGTCCGCGAAACGCTCAAGATCGTCGACCGCGCCTACCTCATCCGCGAAGGACGCGTCTTCAAAGAAGGCGACGCCGACTTCCTCGTGAACGACCCCGAAGCCCGCCAGTTCTACCTCGGCCAGGACTTCAACCTCTGATCCGGAGAAGCCACGGATTACACGGATATTCACGGACAGAAATCCACAAAACCGCCGCCCGACGCCCGGCCTTTATCCGTGTCCATCCGAGTCATCCGTCGTTAAAAAAAGCCGTCCCCATTCGCGTCTGTTCGCGTCCGTTCGCGGTTAAAAATCCATCCGCCCCGCCCCATGCAAAAAGCCATCCACGGTATCACCGTCGCCCACTTCTTCGACACCTATCGCGACAAGCTCAAACTCGAGCTCCTCACCGGTCCCGACGGCCTCCACCGCCTTATCCGCGAAGGCTCCATCAACCGCCCCGCCCTCGCGCTCACCGGCTTCTTCAAGTATTTCGCGAACAAGCGCATCCAGGTCATGGGCGCCGCGGAGATGACCTACCTCCGCACCCTCGCTCCGGCCGAGCAGACGCGCATCCTCACCGAAATGGTCGAGCGCCAGATCCCCTGCCTCGTCCTCACCCGCAACTACCAGCCCACCCCCTCGATGCTGGCCATCGCGGTCGAGAAGAAGCTCCCCATCTTCCGCACCGCCATGATCACCATGCACTGGGTCAACCTCGCGACCCTCTGCATCGACAACGAGTTCGCGCCCGCCACCACCGTCCACGCCACCACCATGGATATCCGCGGCATGGGCGTCATGCTCCGCGGCGAGGCCGGAGCGGGCAAATCCGAGTGCGCCCTCGCGCTCATCGAGCGCGGCCATTCCCTCGTCGCCGACGACCTCACCGTCGTGAAACGCATCGACGAACGCGATCTCCTCGCCTCCTCCCGCCCGCTCAACCGCGGCTACATGGAGTGCCGCGGCATCGGCATCATCAACATCGCCGAGATGTTCGGCATCCACTCCGTCCGCCTCGATAAGCGCCTCGACCTCGTAGTCACTCTCCGCGAATGGACCCCGGAGGTCGTCGAGGAGCGCACCGGACTCGAGGAGCATTTTTTCGAGATTCTCGATCTCAAGCTCCCCCACTTCGAGCTCTTCGTCCGCCCCGGCCGCGACATGGCCCGCCTCGTCGAGGTCTCCTCCATGGTCCAGGCCCTCCGTCGCATGGGGCACGACCCCGCGCAGACCTTCAACGAGCGCCTCATCGCCCACATGGCCGCGCAAATGGCCCCCGAGCCCGAGCGCGTCATCAAGCCCGTCGCCGCCACCTCCGTTCCGTTCCCGCCGTCGGCCCCGATCACCGACGACCTCCCTCCCGAGGACGAATAAAACGCGCCCGGCTCGTTTTTCCCGGCCTCGCCTCGTCGCCGGCCGCGCCCCTCGTTTCCGGCCGGATCGGCATCCGGGCTTGCCCCCGGCCCCCCGCTCCCCGCTCCTCGCTCCATTCCCATGTCCTCCGCCCTTCGCTCCGACGGCCGCTCCCACGACCAGCTTCGCCCGGTCAAATTCGAGGCCGGCATCGCCCCCCACGCCACCGGCTCCGTCCTCGTCTCCTTCGGCAACACCCGCGTCATCTGCGCCGCCACCGTCGAGAACAACGTCCCCGCGTGGATGAAGCAGCAGCGCGTCCCCGGCGGCTGGCTCACCGCCGAGTATTCACTTCTCCCCTACAGCACCCACGAGCGCAAGCAGCGCGACATCGCCAAGGGCAAGATCGACGGCCGCACCGTCGAGATCCAGCGCCTCATCGGCCGCTCCATCCGCGCCGTCCTCGACCTCGACAAGCTTGGCCAGAACACGCTCTGGATCGATTGCGACG
>CBIHRE010000028.1:0-17453 GCA_966212385.1 uncultured Akkermansia sp.
CCGCCACCTTCGGCGCCAGCACCCTCCGCAGCCCGTCCTCCGATTTCCGGACAAAGGCGGGCGTCTCGTTGTCCAATAGCCCCGCGCAATGAAGCACGCCGCCAGCCGGCCCCATCTCCGCGCGCACTTCGGCAAGGTTCCGCCGCAGTGCGTCAGCATCGGCGAGATCGACGGACAGCACCCGCACCTCCGCGCCTTGCGCCTCGAGCGCCTGCACGGCGTGGACTTTTTCCGCGAGCGGTCCGCTCCGACGCGCCCACTCGGGCCAATCCGCCCGAGGCGGCAAGGCTTCCCGCCCCGTGAGCACGAGTTTCCGCACCCCGGAACGAGCGACCAGATGCGCCGCGCAAAGCGCGCCGAGCCCGCGCGTGCCGCCCGTTACCCAGAGAACGTGCCCCGCCGGGAAGATAGGCGGAGGCGGCACAACCTCGCGCGCCGCTTCCGGCACCTCCCGCAACACGGCGCGGTAACGTTGCCCCGCGCGGTAGCAAATCTCCGCGTCCGCCGTCCCGGCGACGCAAAGCTCCGCGACGATCTGCTCGACCAAGGCGTCCTCGTCCGCTTGCGCATCGAGGTCGAGGTGCAGCGAACGCAGCGCGGCATACTCGCTTTGCAGCATCCGATAGAACGCAGCGTGCAAGGCGCCGGTCCGGTTCACGGCAGCATTACGAAACGCTTCGAGCCCGCGCGTCACGCCCAGCAACACGGGCGAGGACTTGCCCGCCGCGTCGACGAACGCCCGCAGGGGCTTCAGCCATTCGAGACGCTGATCAGGGGACTCGCCGCAGCCGGTCAGGTCGACGCAGCCAGCATACCGGCCCCAATCAATCCCAGCCGCGGCGCCGACCGCGTCCGAGCCATCGACATCCAGCAAGAAGCTCCCTGGCAGTCGCTCGACAAGACGCCGCGCGAGCCCGCTCGTCTCGCGATTGGAGAACACAATCACCGCGCCCGCTTCCCGCGCCGCGGCCGGAAGCGCGCAGGGCTCCCACTGCTTGCGAAGAACACAGCGCGCCCGACGCGATGCGGCGGCATCCGAGGCGGAAGCGGTTTCACGCTTCGTGTTCGACGCCTCCGCCCAGTGGCGCTCACGCGCGAAGGGGTAGGCGGGCAAATGCACGCGACGCGGCCGCTCTCCGGCATAAGTGGTCCGCCAATCCACCGGCATTCCCTTTACCCAAAGCTCGAGAATCCGCGGCCATTTTTCCTGCCGCAGCCAGGTATCGACCGCGTCTTTCAGCACCATATCCGACGCAAACAGGGCCAGGGTCTCGTCCTTTCGCGCGGCACTTCCGCGCCAGAGATCCGCGACTTCGCGCCCATCCAGAAAAGCGTTCAAGGCCGCCTCGAGCTGATCGAGCGACCCAACCAGCAAGCCCAGTCGCTCCTCCATCGCCGCGCGGCCGACTTGAAGCGTGTAGGCGAGGTCGCCCAGCTCGATCCCCGTTTCCGCGCCGGAAGCAGCGTCGCGACTCGCGCGAAGGAACTGGAGGAGATTCGCGGCGCTTTCCCGCAATCGCTCCTCGGTCTTGGCTGAAAGCACGACGGGATAAGCGCGCTCCGCCGACGGCACGCCTGGCGACGGAGAGCTTTCACTCGTCGCACCGAGGTCTTCCTCGATCACAACGTGGGCATTGACTCCGCCAAAGCCGAAGGAACTCACGCCCGCGCGCCGCGGCAAGACGCGGCCGGCGTCGTCCGTGGGCGCGGCCCAGGGCTGCGTTTTGTCCACGACGAAGAAGGGCCCGCCCTCGAGCGCGAGGTAGGGATTCGCCTTCTGGAAATGGAGGCTGGCCGGCAAGGTGCGGTGGCGCATCGCGAGCACGACCTTGATCAGCCCGGCGATGCCCGCCGCGGCCTCGAGATGGCCGATGTTGGTTTTGACGGAACCGATCCCGCAACGCCCCGCCCCCGGCTCCGTGCCGGCCTCCGTCGCCAAGGTCGCGAAAGCCTGCTTCAGGCCGTCGAGCTCGATGGGATCGCCCAGGGCCGTGCCCGTGCCGTGGGCCTCGATGTAACCCACCGTGAGCGGATCCACTCCGGCTTCGCGATACGCGCGGGTCAGGACGTCCGCCTGGGCCTGCGGGCTCGGTGCGGTCAAGGAGCTGGCATGTCCGCCGTGGTTCTCCGCCGAGGCGCGAATCACCGCGTAGACCGCGTCGCCGTCGGCGCGCGCCTGACGGAGCGGCTTGAGGAAGAGCACGCCGACACCCTCGCCTCGCACGTAGCCGTTGGCGCTCGCGTCGAAGGTCTTGCAGCGCCCGTCCGGCGCCAACATCCCCGCTTGGCCAAACGCGGTGAAGAGCGCGGGCGTGAGCAGCGCGTTCACGCCGCCGACGATCGCCTGCGAGCACTGGCCGCCGCGGATCGCCTGCACCGCGCGATGCACCGCCACGAGCGAGCTAGCGCAGGCCGTGTCGATCGGCTGGCTCGGCCCGCGCAGGTCCAGCAGGTAGGACACGCGGTTGGCCAAGATGGAGTGAAACCAGCCGATGGGGCTGTGCGCCTGCCTCCCCTGCCCCGCCTCGTCGAGAATCGTCGCGTAGTCGCAGGTCGCCACGCCGACAAAGACGCCGGTCGGCGTTCCCGCCAACGTGGTCGGATCGTGGCCCGCATCCTCGATCGCCTGCCACACGCATTGTAAAAACAGGCGTTGTTGCGGGTCCATCAGCTCGGCCTCACGCGCCGAGATGCCGAAAAACTGCGGGTCGAATTTGTCGATGTCGCCGATGAAACCGCCCCAGCGCGGCGTCGCGTCCTCCTCCGTCTCGCCCGTCGCGGCACCGGCCCGCCGCCAATCCCATCGCTCGGCCGGAATCTCGCGAATGCAGTCCCGTCCGTCGCGCAGGTTCGCCCAGAATTCCGCGAGGTCCTTCGCCTCGGGGAACCGGCCGCTCATGCCCACGATCGCGATAGGCTCGGGTCCATCGCCAAGCTCGTCGCCGCCATCAGGCCGAAGCACGGGCGCCACCGGTCGGGAGACCTGCGTATCGAGCGCACGCACCTTCGCAGCCGACGCATGGACCACGCCGCCGTTCGCCTTCAGCTCCGAACCCGCGGGAAGCGCCAGTTTGAGCCATTCGTCGAGCGCGCCGCGCAGGGTCTTGTGCTTGTAGAAAAGCGAGGGCCGCAACTCCGTGCCGAAGGCATGACGGACGCGGTCGACCACCTCGACGATCCGCATCGAATTGAAACCCAGCCGCTCGGGCGAAAGCTCCATATCCAGCTCGCCGCCTGGAAGACGGAGCGTTTCGCCCACGATGCGTTTGAAGCGCGCCTCCAGCGCCTGCGCGTTCGCGGACGCCGCATGGACCTGTTCGGCGCGATGGTCCGCGACCGGCATCTCGGTCGACTGCCGACGCGCCCCGCGCTTCGCCGGGAAAATAGTCCCGAACGCATCCGCTCCCTTTGCCAAAGATATCACCCGGCTGCGTCCGCTCCGCCGGCCCTGCTCCACCATGGTCTCGCGCAACGCGGCGAAGCCATCGGCAAACCGCGTCGCCCCGGAGGCGCGAGGACCCGCTCCGATGCGCAAAAGCAGGAAAAACTCCAAAGGCGCGTCCTTCGTCAGTTCATCGACAAACAGCGGCGCAACCACGCCACGCCGCCAGTCGGCCCGGTCGCTTTCTGCCGTCAGGCAAAGCACGCCATGCAGCTCCGAAACACCGGCGCGCTCCAGCTCGCCTTCCTGCCGTCGCAAGGCCCGCGCATCCGCGTCCTCCGTCGCCAGCCACAGCACCTCGCGAAGTTCCGTCGCCTTCGCCTCGGCCAATCGCGAGGGCGCGACGAGCACGACAAGCCTTCCCTGCCCTGAACGAGCCCAATCGGCTAGAAAGCGTGGCCCCTCGGGATGGTCGCCGATATCGATCAGGTAAACACGATCCGCGGCGAGCGTGAGAGGCGCGACCGACGCCTCCTTGGCGGAGGCGGAAAGCGCTGCGTCGGCACGCGCGTTTTGGAAGCGTCGCTCGACCACCCCCGAAGGACGATCTTCTCCCGACGTCCGAAGAAGAAGCGCCGCGACATCCCCCGGCGGGGAGCCGCGGTCCGGCAGGTGCAGGCTGACGATACGCCAACTCGCGTCCTGCTGCGCTTCGTCGGCGAACCAGCCGGCGATCATCGCGTTCTGCGGCTGCTCGCCATGGTGCAGGCTGATCACGTCGCAGGAGGCGACTTCGCCCCGTTGCTCCAAGGCCCGCCTCAGGCGGTCGAGCGCCCGCGCTCCGGTGTCCAAACTCCGCCCCACGAGATGGAGGCAGCGCTCGAAATTTCCGTGGCACGCATAGTCAAGCGCCTCGCACTCGTGATTCCAAAGATGGATCACGCGGAGCCGTTTGCCCGTCAGCGGTCCCAGTGCCTCGACCAGCCTGTCATAGTCCGTCTGCACGCGGGCATCGATCTGATAGATCCGCGGGCCCAGCTCACGGAAACCGCCATCGCCGCATTTAACCTGAACGACCGGCTCCTGACAGGAGCCGGGGCGGCCGGCGATCGCCGTAAGGAAATGCTGATACACGTCATCGCGCCGCGACAAAAACAAGGTCAGGTCCGTCGCCGCCTCGTCGCGCCCCAGCCAATAGGTATGGCGCTCGAAGGGATAACCCGGAAGGGAAACGATCTCGCCGGCGGTCCCGATCAGCCGGTCCCAGCGGATCTCGGCGCCGCGGCGATATAGGTCGGCCAGTTGCCAAAGCCCGATCCGCCTGCGCGCATCGCCTTCGTCTCTCTGCTCCAAGGTGGCGAGCAGTCGATCCGCCTCCGACTGAACGCCCGACGCCGGAGTTTCCTCCGCGGCGCGCTCCACCCACTCGCCGCGCACGAGCTCGTCGCGAAGGCCGGCGAGGCAGTCGTCGACCTTGTCGACCACGACCGCCCAGCGATAGGCGAAATGCGCGCGCCCCAGCGCGAGCGTGCGAGCCACCGACGGCAAAACGGTCCCGGCCGCGCCGCGGTTGGCCGCGAGCCATGCTTCCAGGCGCGCGAGTTGCTCGCGCAAGGCGCCCGGGGTCTTGGCCGAGAGAGGAATCAGCCACGCCTCGGACGACTCGCGCGCCGCGTCGGGTCGGCGGGGCGCTTCCTCCTCCAAGACCATGTGAAAATTGGTTCCGGTGTAGGAGAACGCGCTCAGGGCCGCCCGCCGGGGCCGCCCGTCGGTCCGAGACCACTCGGTTGTTTCGGAGCGAATACAGAGCGGGTCGTCCTCGACGCGCAGCAAATCGCTCGCTTCCGAGAAGTGCGCCTGGCCGGCGATTTTCCGATGCCGGAAGCCCCAGAGGATTTTGAGCAAGCCGGGCAACACGGCGGCCGTGAGCGCGTGTCCGACGTTGGCCTTGGTCGAGCCGAGCCTCCACCGATGCGTCCCCGTCTCCGCAGCCCCTGAGCCCACATAGGCTTCGCGCAGCGCCTTGGCCTCCAGGGCGTCGCCCTTGTAGGTGCCGGTGCCGTGCGCCTCCACGTAATCGATGCTCTCGGGCCCGATGTTCGCTTGCGCCAGCACGCCGCGGATCAGCGCCGTCTGCGCCTCGGGATTCGGCGCCGTGACGCCCTTCTCCGTGCGACCGCCATGATTTACCCCCGTGGCGAGGATGTTGCCATGGATGCGATTTCCCTCGGCCACCGCGTCGGCGCGCCGCTGGAGCAGGACGAAGCCCGCGGCCTCCCCGAGCACGAAGCCGTCCGCCCGCTCATCAAAGGGGCGGCACCGCCCGCTCTTGGAGAGCAGTCGGCTCCGGCTGTGCATCAAAAAGCGCTGGGCCGTGCTCATGACGTGCACGCCCCCCACGAGCGCCATGTCCACCTCGCCCGCCCGCAGGCTCTGGATCGCCAGATGCAGCGCCACGCCCATCGACGAGCATGCGGTGTTCACCGTGAGGTTCGGGCCCTTGAGGTCCAAAAAATGGGAGATACGCGCCGACAGGATCGAGGTGTCGTGCCCCATGAGCGCCTGCGGCTCGAGTTGCTCCGGACGATCCAAAATCGAGTCGTGATAATCCCCCGTCCGCGCGCCCACGAACACGCCGACATTCCGACCGCGCAAACGATCCGGCCCGTAGCCCGCGTCCTCGAAGGTCCGCCACGCCTCCTGCAATGCGATGCGCTGCTGCGGATCCATGCGCCGGGCTTCCTCGGCTTCGATGCCGAAAAAGGGCGCGTCAAACTCGTCGACTCCCGCGAGGAAGGCCCCGCGCACGCTGTAGGTCTTGCCCGGCGTACCTTGGTCTGGATGAAAATACGCGGCCGAATCCCAGCGTTCAGGCCCGACCTCGAAAATGGCGTCGCGACCCGCCAGCAGCATCTCGCCAAAAGCCTCCAGCCCGTCCGCGCCGGGAAGGCGGGCGGAGAGGCCGATCACGGCGATGGGCGATCGGGACGCGGAATCACTCATGACTGCTCAACGTGCACACGGAGTAATGCCGAAAAAGATCGCGGCTTAACGCGATGCGATAAGGCGAGGGCGCGACGACATCCACCATCCACTTGTTCTCAAGCAGGCCCAGCCCCGCCTGCTCGGCCAGCGTCCGCACGTCCGCGAAGCCCGTCACCCAAGGCGCTCCCATGTCGTTGAAGCCATCCACCAGCCGCTTTGCCCCGACGAAGCCGGTTTTTCGCCCGATCAACTCGTCCGACAGGTAATCAAACGAGATCCGAAACCGGGGAAGCGTCGCCTTCAGTCGCCGCAACAAACCGAGAATCTCCTCGGCGGGGATATACATCGTGTTCCCTTCCCAGATAAAATAGGTCTCCCGCCCCGCATCGAAACCTTGGTCGCCCAGCAACCCGAAGAGATCGTCTTGGATATAGTTCGCCGCGATGAAGCGGCTGCGCGCCGAATAACCATGCCGCGAGAGTTGGCGCTGTTTATAGCCCAAGACCGCCGTGCAATCGACTTCGTAGAATGTCACATCCGGGCTTCCCAAACGCAGGGAACGCGTGTCCAACCCCGAGCCCAAGATCACCACCTGCCGCACGCCCCGTGCGATCTCACCGAGGAGAAAGTCATCAAAGTAACGGGTGCGATAATTGATCAGCTCGCAGGTCGAGACGGACGCTTGGGTGACTTCCTCGACCCACGCCGCCATCGTCGGCGTCACGAATATATTGGCGATCGGATCCACATACAAGGGATCGACCCGCTCCGACTCCCGCGCCCGCCACGCCGCGATCAACAACGAGGTTTGACCGACCCCGCCCTCGTCGAGCGGGTCCACCTTGGTCTGAAGCGCGGCATCGGTAACCATTGATCGGAACGCGGCGGAAGACGCATCTCCGTCACGGAGCGGCCAGACCGTTCAGAAACGTGTCCATCGTCTTGTTAAACTGATCGGGCACCTCGACCGGCGTCATGTGCCCCGAGCCCGCCAGCGTGGAGAGCTGCGACACGCCGCCCAAGTCGGCCTGCAATCCCTGCATTTGTTCCAGCCGGATCATCGCGTCTTCCAGTCCCCACATCAGCAGGGTCGGCACGCGCAGTTGCTTGAATTCCTTGGCCAAGTCCGCACGCCAGTCCCACGCGCGCAGGCCGTTGATCACCCCATCGAGCGAGTTGCTCAAGAACTGCTGCTGCCACGCCGAAATAAACTCCGGATGCGCCGCGATGAAGTTGGCGGAATAAAGCTCCTTCTGCAGATTCGGCATCATCCCAACCAAGGGGTTCTTGCCGTCCTTGAGTTCCAAATACGCGAAGATCTCCGTGAGCGCCAGACCGATGGTGCCCGCGATGGATTCCGCCACGTTGTTGAGATCTGTGTCGGCCAGCACCAAGGCGGCCAGAGAGCTCGGATTCGTCGCCGCATACTGCGCCGCAATAGCCCCGCCCTCGGAGTGCCCGCAGATGATCGGATTCTCGATGCCGAAGGTGTTGATGAACCCGCCGAGCTCGGCTCCGAGTTGCTCCATCGTGAAGCGAGGCGAGGCGCCGCTCGATTTGCCCATGCCGCGCCAATCATAACAGTAGGTGCGATACTTCTTGGAGAAATAGGCGACCTGAGCGTCCCAGTAGCTAAGATTCAGGGTCCAGCCGTGCACAAAAACCAAGGGCGCGCCTTGGCCCTTGATGCTATAGTAAATCTGCTGACCGTCGATTTCAATAAACCCAGTCTCCGCCGCGTCGGTGATTGGTGCCATGTGAGTATGCGTAGTTTGTGTTAAAGTCCCTCTGGCTGAACGTCTCTAATCAATTGTTTCCCGCCACGCGCCCCAGCGACAACAGGTTGGCCTTGAAGCGGGCATTGAGGAGCTCCGCGTCGGCGTCGCTCAGTTGCCCCTCGTTATAATTCAGATGCACCGTGAGCGCGTCTTTATAGAGCAACACGCAATACAAGGCAGCGCCCATGATCGAAGGCGAGATATGACCGCGCGGACGGCTGACCGTCATGCCGTGTCCGTCCTCGATCACCAGCGAATCGTTGAGGAAAGTCAGGCTGGTCGCGCACGACTTGAACATGCCTTCGGTCAGCTTGGCCACCCGCGCGACGCCCTTGTCGGTGACGGGGAAGAGCCAGCGCCAGGCGAGGAAGTCCGCCAGCAAGGGCGAGGTGTGGAGATGGACTTTTTTCTGCACAAACGACTTCTTAAAATCTCCGTGCAGTTGCTTCGCCAAGGCGGCGATATCGCCACCCTCGTCCAAGCGGCACAGCTGATTGATCGCGGAGGAATAAAACCCGAAATGCTCCTTCACCGAGTGGTTCAAAAACGGGCGCATATCCACCGGCGCCGCGAAACTGGCCACGCGCCCGCTTCCCTTGCTTTTCGCATCGGCGGGGTTCAGCAGCGGATGCAAGGCATCGAGCAAGGCGCCCGCCAGCAAAGCGTAGGTCGAAATCTGCTCGCGCTTGGCCCGGGCCACGAAGGCGCGGGTTTCGGATTCCGACAGGTGAAAGTTGTGACACTTGATCTTCCGCTCAGGGTAAGCCGGATCCGCCTGCACCCGGACCGGGCTGGGCTTGGCACCGTGCCGCTTCATATCCGCGGCCATTTCCTTTTGGGCCGCGAAAAGTTTTTTCATCCCGCTCCAGCCTCGGTGCTCCGAGGGGATCCCCTGCTCCGAAGGCGGCGGAAAGGCCAAGGGCGTCGGGTCGGGCACCGCTCCGTCCCGAGCATATTTGCCGAGGAAATTAACGATATCCTGCAGCAACAAAACAGCCGAGAATCCGTCGCCGATCACGTGATTGAAAACCACATTCAGGAAGGACCGGCCCTGATCGAGCCGAAGCCACTTGGCGCGGACCATCACCCCATCCACGCCGTGCAGACGGGCCCGCATCTCTTCCATCACCAAGGCATCTTCGTCGGCGGGAGTGCCCTCGCCTATCGCCAGCGGAATCGGCGGCGCATCGGCGATATCATAGCAGGCGAAATACAAGGATTTGTCCTTGGAACGTATCACGCTCCGAAGAATCGGATGCCGGATCTGGCACCAGCGCAGCGCGCGCCGCAGCCCCTCTTCCGTCACCAAGCCTTGGATTTCGCACCCGAGGCCGATGTTCGTCGGACTCGAGCGGTCGCAAAACCAAAGCGAACGCTCCATTTTCCCCAGGGGCCGGACGATGGTCGGCTCACCTTTGACACCGGCTGAATTTTCTACGCTCAAGCTCATGGCATGCTCCGTGGACGTGTTATTTACCGAACAGTGAACGAATATTCTCCCGGACCTCCGGCTGATGGAAGGTCTTGTCGTGCATCGCGACCTCCTGCTCCACCACCTCGGGCAATTCCGCCCGCATCGAGCGCACGAGCTGGGTCTTCAAGGTGATGAGCGAGATGCGCGGCTTCTCCGCCAACTCGCGCGCCATTTCCACGGCGCGGTCCATGACCTCCGCCCTGGGATAAACCGGAAAGGGAACGCCGCGCTGCTTCAATTCCTCGCCGCGATAACGCCGGGCGAGCAGCAACATCTCCTCGCCCAAAACCAACCCCAGCTTTCGCGGCACGATCATCGTGGCGCCCATGCCAGGGGTGAAGCCATACTTCATGAAATTCGTGGTATATACGCTTTCGCGGCTTAATATCACGAAGTCGGCAAAGAGCCCCATGACAAACCCGCCGCCGATGCCATGCCCTTGCATGGCCGAAATCACTGGAATCTCGCAATCCAAGGCGAGACCGTAGATGTTATTATCAGAAAACTTGCCGTTCCCCGCCTGCAATTGCAGCAAATCCTCCTGCGTCCCGCCGCTCGCGAAGTAGGTGTCGTAGCCCGTCAGGATAACGACCTTCCAAGTCTTGTTGGCGGCAACCGTCTCGAAGGCCCGGATCAAACCGCGGCTCAAGGCATGCGTGAACGTGTTTTTATGAACCCGGTCCTGCATGCGGATGCAGACAATGCCGGGCTCCAGCTCCTTTAGCTCAATCACCTCATCCGCCATGGTCGTCGCGTCTTGCATCAGGCCTCCCAAGGCAGAGTTCCCTGTTCCACGAAACGAGAAATCTTCGCCAGATTCTCATGATCCGAGAACACTTCTCGGTTGGCCGCCAACGCATCCATCTTCCGCGAGCGTAACGAGTCTTCGAGCACGTTCATATAGCGCTTATATCGCTCTATTCCCGTCTTCGAAAGCCGCCGCAGGCGCAGGAGATGCCGGCGCAACAGATTCTCGCTCTTGGCCTCCCATGCGTCCACCAGTCCCCAGCTTTCCGCCTGCTGAACCGAAAACGGCTGCGTCATCAAAGTCATATAATTGGCGCGCTGGAAGCCCGTGCGACGAATCAGAAAAGGCAGCACGCAAGCAGGCATCAGACCGAACAGCATCTCCGACAAACTGAAAACCGCGGACTCGTCCGCCACCACGATATCACAGGCCGCCACAAATCCGACTCCCCCCGCGTTCACCTTGCCGCGCACATGGGCGACGCTGACGAAGGGCGCGGTCGCCAGCTGCAGCCACACGTCATAGAGCGTCTCCGGGGTGCTCCCCTTGCCCGCCCCACGCGAGATATTGTCGTCGATAGCTTGGAAGTCCGCGCCGAAACAAAAGACCTCCGGCAATCCTTCCAACACAAGGATCCGAATCGAGGAACGATTACGCGTGAGAAAGTCGAGGCACTCCTCCGCCATGAGTTCGTTGATGGTGTTGTTCGCCTCCGGCCGATGAAGCTGGAGGGTGCAAACCGGTCCATCAAACCGCACGCGTATCGTTTGATACGCCTGACCACCGTCTTCAAACCCACTCATACTCGCGATGATACTCCTTGATGGCCTTCAGGAACAAACGCGGGCGCCCATCGACGCTGCGACGCGCCTCGGGAATAAAGTCGGGATCGAGCACGACATTGCGCGTGCCAAATCGAACCGCGTTGCTGCCCCGCAACAGATCGTCATAGACGCTCATCGGGATCTCGTGACGGCTGTCGAGATGCTTATCGATCTGCATCTTCCTCAAACGCTCCTGGCCTTCCTTGGTCACCACTCCACTGAAAAATTCGGAGCAGCATCCGGATCCGTAGGAAAAACATCCGATGCGCTGAGGCGTGTCGTAACGGCCGCTATGGATGGTGCCGGCCAAAGATAAAGCCATCGTCGCGCCCATCACGTTGCCGACTCGCTGGCAGAAAGTCAGGCCGGGGGTGACGCGCGTTTCGAAATCGGCCTCGATCTCCTTGGGCTTCGCGCCCACCATCTTGCGCATCATGTTGCGGTGCGCGCCCTTGATCATACCGCCAAAGGGCGTATGGAAAGCGAGATAGCCGAATGTCTTGGCGTAATCCACGCCGTCCACGCGCTTTTTATATTCGAGGAAGGCGTTCTCGCAGCACTCCAAATAGGACAACAACGACAGATCCGCGTCCCCCGCCTCGCTGTCCGGCGCCGGTCGGCAGGTATCCATAACCTCGAAGCCGTAGTATCCGTTCGCGCCGGCGTCGGCTTGAAATATATATGGTGTCTCGCTCACCAGCATGGCCACCGCGCCCGCCCCGCTGCTCGGCTCGGCAAAGGACCAATCTTGGGTCAGCTCCGTGCCTCCGTCCGCCACCAGGAAGCGGGTGATATCCGTTGCGACGACCAAGACCTTCGCGCCGGGAGACACCTGCGAGAGGACCATATTAAAGGCCATCTGCAGGCCCGCCGCGCCGGAATAGCAGGCGTTCTTGAGTTCGAAGAGCCGGCAGTTGCGATTCAGACCCAGATAATGATGTATATACGTGCTCATCGACTTCCCGAAATCGATGCCCGATTCGGTGCAGGTGATCACCATCTCGATCCGGTCCTTTTCGGCGGGAGTGAGAGCGTCGATGATGGGTTTGGCCGCATTCACGCCAAAGCTGACCGGGTCTTCATAATGAAGGCTGAGCGACTTCTCCTTCATCAGGAGATTGGCGAAGCGGGAGATATCCAGCCCGCGATGCTCCGCCAGTTTTCTCACGTCTAGGAAGGTCGTCCCGCCAAAGACGTTCATTGCTTCGATGCCTACGGCCTGCATTTTGCGAATTTTGGTGTTGTTGAGCGGAAATTCAGGAATGGCGGCGGAAGACCATCGACGTGCTTATCCCTCCGAAGCCAAAAGAGTTACTCAAAGCCACTTCGCAGCGCCGCTCTTCCGCCGTCAATCGGATAAATCGACAGGCGCCATCTATCGGCGACTCCAAGTTAAGACTCTGGTGGATAAAGCCTTCCTTAAGTTGCAGGATCGTCGCCACAGCCTCGACAGCTCCCGCCGCGTAAAGGCAATGCCCGACAATGCTTTTCGTTGAGTTGACGGAGACCCCGCCGATCCCCGGGCCAAACACTTCCTTGATCGCGGCCACCTCGACCTCGTCGCCCAAACGTGAGCTGGTGCCATGGGCGTTTAGATACTCTACCTCGCCCGCTCCGATGCCCGCGTCCACCAAGGCCGCGCGCATCGCCCGCACCTCCCCGGCCACGCTCGGATCGCTAGAGCGGTTGCCGTCCAAGCAGGCCGCGCCGCCAGCGACCACGCCCCAGATGTCGGCGTTACGCAGGCGCGCATCACCCTCGGCTTCCAGAATCAGGCACGCGGCGCCCTGCCCGTATATAAAACCGTCCCGGTCCGTATCAAAAGGACGGCTCGCCCGCTCGGGCTGCTCGACAAAGCGACGGCCCCCCAAAGCTCCCGCGTGCTGGAAGGCCCGAAGCTCCACCGGCGAAAGATCCGCCATCGCGCCAACTACGACACAGGCTTTGCACAGGCCGGCCTTGATTTGCCTATGCGCTTGGAGGAGGGCCATGTTCCCGCTCGCGGAAGCGCCGCCCACGCTAAAGCCCTCGCCCCGTATGCCCAAGACCTCGCTGATGAGGCCGATCTGGTCGGTGTCCAGATAGTGCAGCGCATAACTCGCGGGCACATACTCGGGGTCTTCCGCGAACTTTCCCATCACCCCGCGCTGGTAGCCTTGGTTCAAGTTGCTGCCAGCGAGGATAATATTCACCTCGTCCGGCGCATACGCGGCGGTCTGACCAAAGGCCCTTCCCCATGCTTCCAAGGTGCTTATCAACCCGGCTTGGGCGGAACGCGGAGCCCGCCTTCCCGCGCGCAAGGCCCTGCCCTTCAGCGGGTCGGGTAGTCTTAACTCGGCAAGATTTTGCTCGAAATCCAAAGAAGGCAGACGGCCAGCCACGCCAAGTTCGTCCGCCGTGGAGTAGGTGATGCCGCTGCGCCCGCTTCTCAGCGCCGCCGATAAGGCTTCTATTCCACGACCAACCGAGGTCAGCACCCCGGCGCCGGTGACCACGGTTTGGTTGCTCATCGCAACAACGCGTGCGGAACTCAGGCTGCGGAGGCCAGGCCCTTGGCGTGGAAAAAATCCACCAAGCCCTGAAGATTCTCCACACCGCCCAGTTCATGGAGAGGGAATTTTAAGCCCAATTGCTCCTTGGTCTGGATGACGACGTCCATCCGGTCCACGGAGTTGGCCCCCAAATCCTTCATGCTCTTGGCAGGCACGACCACCTCGGGCGGCAGATCAGGCAAGATCTCCAATAGGTTACGTTTAATGATTTGGAAAATTTCGTCTTTTGTCATCGGAGATGCGGCATCAGCTAGAGCCCCAAGGGCCAAGGTCAAATAGCAACAGGCTGTCGCTTATATTTCGGCACAAAAAAGCGCCCGTCGCCGTCTGAGCGGACAACGAGCGCAGAAATTCTACGCGAAGCGGAGAGGATCACTCCTCGTCGTTTTCGTATTCGTCTTCGAGGTCCTCGATATGCTCGAGAATGCTGTCGTGGATCGAAGAGGGGTCTTGGTCGAAAATTTTCGAGTTATCCTTGAGAACGGTGACCGCGGCCTTGTGGGCCTTGATGGCGTTCTTTCCGAAATGCTTCGCGGCGCCGTCGCGAGTCTGCTCGTTGGAGGCGTCGTGATTCTCAAGATAGACTTTGAAGAACTCGCCGGCGGCCAAGCTCATGGCACGAACCTCGCGATCCCAGCCACGGTAGGCCTTGGATACCCGGGGCCCGCCAGACGCGGCCGCGCCGTCGGTTTCAACTTTCCGCCCTTTTTCGCCGTTCACGCCCGCCACGTAGATGCCGCGGACCGATTTGGGATACTTGCTGGTCGAAGTGCTCATGATGTTCTTCGGTTAATGATTGGTTTGATTTGCTTTAAAGTGGGGCGAGACGCTCGCTCAGTTCCAAGAGCCGAAGCCCGGAAGGACCACGCCGTCCGGCAGCTTCTCCACGACGACAACCACCACCTGGACATCCTTGCCCACAACCCCGTCGGCCTTGAGGGCGCTCACGGTGTCGGTGATCGTCTCGTGCAGCGGGCCTTCGCCTTTTTTCAGGCGCTCGATCTTTTTGCGGCTCTTGGGACCGAGATCAACGATGACAGGGGGATGCTCCAAAACAGCCCCCGAACTCTGCGTGGATGAGGATTCTTTTGTAGTTGCCATGGATGGAATAAGGGTAGCTACGAAGCACAATGCAAGCCATCTTCATTGTTCCACTTAGAAAAAAGTAATGTGGCCCGAAAGGGTTGCTGATGCCGCCCTCCGGGGCCTCCCGACCGCCCGTGACGGGCAGCCAGACGCCCCCGACTTACGACGAGGGCGATCCTGAAAACACGCTCCTCAAGCGCGCCCATAAGCCGCGCAGCCAATCTGCGAACCCACGCCAACGCGTGCTCGCCTCGGAAGGCCGCGCCGCGGCGTCGCACATGATCTTGATGAAGTCGCCGATCCCGAAGTGGGTGAAATACGGGAAAATGTGCTGGATCAGAGCGTGCGCGGCGAAATCGAGCGTGCCGACCACGTCCTTCGAGCGGAACAAGTTCCTCCGGCGTATCAGCCGCACCACGTTGTTGATGAAGTCGATGAAGACCCGGTATTTCTCCCCGGCGATGTCCTCGAGGCGCAGGAAGGTGGAGGGAAAACTTTCCGCCTGGGGCAGGATGTTCACGTAACCGTTGGCGCCCGTCTCCCGGCAGAGGTTGTCGATCAGTCGCTGCACCGGCTTCTGCGGGGCGATCTGCGGCACATACATCGCGGGGATCTTTCGCAAGGTCTCCAGCTGGTAGGCGTGCGGCACGATATCCATCGCGTTCCACACGCGGCTCGTCACATCGCCCAGTTTTTCGCCGTAGTATCGGGAGAAATCGGCGTCCCCGGGGGTCTGCCCCGCGGTGGCGAGACAACTGAGCCGCGCCTCGCGCGACCCGACCCACTCCGACCGCGTATCGTCGAGATAAAGTGAATACACGCCCGCCAGCGCCCCGCCGAGACTGTGGCCGGTCACCATGATCTTGGTGACCGACGGATTCGCCGCCAGATAGTCCCGCGCGGTGATTCCAGCGCCGCCGTCCGCACCGCGCTCGGCCAAGCCCAGCAACTTCTCCAGACCGAAGGCGATTCCCTTGGAAAGGTGAGGCTTCAGCTCCGTGGATCCGAAGGGCCACGGCACTTTGTCTTTCACGTTGAAGTCCTGGATCATCCAGCCGACGAGAGAATTGCCGTTCGTCCCCGCGATCGCGACCACCACCTGATCCGGATGCTCGGCCGGCGCGGCGATAAACATGCTGTTCACCGAAGCCTTCGCGCCCACGAAAGCGTCCGCGTAGATCACCGGCCCCCACACCAGCTTCCAGTTGCCGATCAAGGCCTTCGCCGCCTCGTCGTTGAGGACGTTTTCGACCGAGGTCCGGAAGCGCGTTGTGATGTTCTCCGCCGTCCGTCCGGTAAGATTAAAGCTCAGGCACGTGAGCATCGACATGCAGAAAGTCTGCTGCCGGAAATCGTAAGTCCCTCCGTTATACCCCGCCGCGTCGTTGCTCATCGGTGCGTCAAACGTGGCGTTTCAGTCGGTCGACCGCGTCTTTGCGGCGGTCTTCTCAAGCGCGTTGCGCGTCAAGCTCGGGTCGGCCTTGAACCTCGCGCGCACCGACAGCGCGATCATGCAAACACTGACCACGCAGCCCGCCCCGAAACCGATCAGCACCTCGAAAACCCAGAAAAACGCATTATAAGACAAGCCGATCAATCCGCCCGCCAAGGCCCCCAGGAGCGGGGAGAAATAAAAGAAAAAATTGCGCAAGGCTTGCACAAGCGGAGCCCAGAACCCTTCGGCCACGGGAGCAATTGGAAATAAACTGATGTGATCGCCTACCAATGCGATGCCCGGGCAGCGCCCTGCGAAGCCACGCGCATTATCCGCCCCCGCCAAAAGCATCGGACGCCAGCCACCCCAACCGACGCCGCCGCGCGCTTCGCCTTCGGCACCGTCACAGCTCTCTCCCCTACGGCTGCCGATCTTTTTTATGCCTAATCCCGAGGATGCTTGTCGGCCCGGGCGTTACCGCTCGTGTCGAAGAACGATTCAAAGGATACCGAACCCCCAAAAACCAGCGGGTAGTGTCTCCGAAGTTCAGCAAAAAGGGCGGGGCATGGTAGGTGGTTGGGAGACGAAACCTAAGCCACCGAACGAAGGACAAAACCCATGACCCGCCCGAAGCGGAACGATGAGACGATCCAGGTGACGAAACAAGAACTGCTGCGCCTTTTGAACGAGGAGGACGCGCTGAAGAAGTTGATGCAGACGCTGCTGCAGGAAGTGCTGGAGGCCGAGATGGACGAGGCCTTGCGAGCCGGCAAAGGCGAGCGCACCGCGGCGCGTCTAGGCTATCGCAGCGGCCACTACCCGCGCACCTTGGTGACGCGGGTGGGCAAGCTGGAGCTGCGGGTGCCGCAGGACCGGCAGGGCCGGTTCTCGACCGAGCTGTTCGAGCGTTACCAGCGAAGCGAGAAGGCCTTGGTCGCCGCGCTGATGGAGATGTATGTGCAGGGCGTGTCGACGCGCCGGGTCAAGGCGATCACCGAGGAGCTGTGCGGGCACGAGTTTGGCGCCAGCGCGGTGAGCGCGATAAACCAGAAGCTGGACGCGGAGCTGACGCGCTTCATGACGCGGCGACTCGAAGAGGAATATCCCTACGTGATCCTGGACGCGCGTTACGAACGGGTGCGGGAGGATGGCGTGGGCCAGAGCCGCGCGGTGTTGATCACGCTCGGCA
>CBIHRE010000029.1:0-17335 GCA_966212385.1 uncultured Akkermansia sp.
GCCCCTTCGAGAAGATATCATATCCGCCCTTATTCTTCTCTCCGGGATAACGATACACGTAAGGCCGTCCCCACGGATCGAGCGGGACCTTGCCATCCTCGATATAGGGCCCGCGCCAGCGGTCAGCTTTGCCTGCAGGCGCGCTGACCAAAGCCGTCAAGCCCTCCGCGGTCGAGGGGTAATCGCCCATGTCGATGCGGTAGCGGATGAGCAAAGTTTGCGCGGTGCTGGAAACAAAGATCTTCGCGGTCTGACGTTGGCCGGTGTTAAAATTTTGGTTCACGTTCTTCACCAGCACTCCGATGAGGAGGCCGATGATCGCGAGCACCACGAGGATTTCGAGGAGGGTGAAACCGCGACGGCGCGAGACGCCCAGCGGACGACGGGGACGGGAGGAGATGAACATGTGGAGAAAAGAAGCGAAGTTTGGGAACGAATGAGGCGGGGACGGACGGGACGAGCGATCGAGGTTTCGATCGCCGGAAAGCGAAAGCGACGGACGCGACGCTCAAGGCGCAGGCTGCGGCGGCGCGGCGACAGGGGCCGCCGGTGCGGCCGCGGGAGCGGCGGGCTGACCTTGGCGGGTGCCGTTGGCGGTATTCCGCAAGGCACGACGACGACGCACTTCGGCGGCGACCGCCTCGAGGCGGCGTGCGTCGGCGGCGGCGTCGGGCTTGGCTTGAGGCCCACCCTGGCCGGGGGCCGGAACCCCTTGCGGAGACCCGTTGGGCGCGGGGGCGGGAGCGACCATGGCCGTGATCGGTTGCCCGGCCTGAATGACGGCGCGCTTGAGCGGAAGTTTCACCGGCTTGCCGTTTTGCTCGATTTCGAGGGTGTTGCTCGCCGCGTCGAAATTTTTCACCTGCACGGGGCTGTTGGAGTCCTCGGCGCGCACCCAGCGGCCTTTGTTCGTGGTCGTGTCGAAAATGCTGTAGGAGGTGCCTGCGGCGTCGGTGACCATGCCCCGAAATTCCAAGGTGCCTTGGGGCTCCGACGAGCCGGAGGCGTCACCGGCCTGCGGGGTCGGCGCGAAGGGAGAACGATCCACCAAGGTCTGCAAATCGACCGCGCGCGAGGTCACGGATCCCAAGGCGAGCACAACACAAACGAGACCTGAAACTTTGGTGAAGAGGGGCTTCATAGACGGACGTTAAGGGGGAACGTCATGGAGGAGGCCGAAAAAGGCGAGACGGGAACGGGGTTGCGACGCCGGAAAAGGAGAAGGATCAGGACCCGGGAGCGTTCGTGGAGGCGGCGGGGACCTGGCCTTGGGCGTTTTGCCGGGCCTTGGCGATGGCCGCCTGACGCTGCTCGCGATTGCGGCGAACCGTTTCCGCCAAGGACTGAAGACGTTCCTTCTGGACGGCCGGATCGAGTTTCGGGGTTTGCGCCTGACCTTGGGCCTGACCTTGACGGCCTTGGCGACCTTGTCCGCCCGGCCCTCCCGGCCCGCCACCCCGGCGGCCCGAGCCGGCGAGCCGTTCGGGAGCGGAAGCCTGAGCGGCCGCTTGCACCCCGGCCGCGGTCATGGCGGACACGGATTGGCCGGATTGGATGACGGCGCGCTTTAGGGCGAGTCGAAGCGCACGGCCGTCCTGTTCGATCTCGAGGGTGTTGTTCGCGGGATCAAAGCCTTTGATCTGCACCGGGCTGTTGGAATCCTCGGCGCGAACCCAGCGGCCTTTGTTTGTCGTCGTGTCGAAAATGCTGTAGGCTGTGCCCTCGGCATCCGTCGCCATTCCGCGAAACTCCCAAGTGCCCTGAGGCTCCGCGACACCCGTGCCGTCGGCGGACTGCGAGGCGGGGGCAAACGGAGACCGATCGACGAGATTCTGAAGATCGACGGCATGAAGCGCTCCCGTGCTCGCAAGCAGGCAGAAAAATCCAAGGGCTTTGGGAGCAAAGGGTTTCATGAAAGATAAATTGGGCTGGCTGCCGGGCTCGCTGGACCTTGGCAACGTATCCCAGTGACGCCTGCCAGGCGTTTAGGGTTTCAGCACGATTTTGCCAAACTGGCCGCCCCGCTCCATCAGATCGAAAGCCTCGGCGGCGCGAGCAAAGGTGAAAACATCGCTCACCACGGGGCGGATTTTGTGAAGCGTGACAGCCGAGAGCATGGCCGCCCAATCGCTCGGGCTGCCCATCGTCGTGCCGAGCAGGCTGAGCTGGCGCCAAAAGATCTTCCGCATCGGCAGCATGTTCGGGTTGCCGCGCGTCGCGCCGAAAAAAGCGATCCGCCCGCCCGGCGCCGCAAGATCGACGAGCGACTCGAAGCCCGCGCCGCCCGCGCTGTCTATGATCACGTCGAAAAGCCCGCCGGCCTCCGCGCGCCGCCTCGGCCCAGCCCGGCTTCGTGTAATCGAAACCGCCCTTCGCGCCGAAAGTCTTCGCGCGGGCGATTTTTTCCGCGCTCGACGAGGTCACCCAAACCTCGCCGCCCGCCGCGACGGCGAATTGCAGCGCGAACAGCGCCGTGCCGCCGCCGATGCCGCCGATGAGCACGCGCTCGCCGCCCTGGAGACGAGCACGCGACATCACCGCGCGCCAAGCCGTGAGCCCGGCAAGCGGCAGCGCGGCCGCCTCCTCATCCGAGAGATGCGCCGGCGCGAGCGAGAGCTGTGAAACCGGCACCGCGATCTTCTCCGCCAGCGTGCCGTCGCGCGGCAGTCCGAGGATCGAAAACTCGTCTCCCTGCGCCGCCTCGCTCAAACCCCAGCCGAAGGACGGGTTGATGATCACGCGCCGCCCCACCCACTCCACCGGCGTCACGTCGACGCCCGCCCCGATCACCTCGCCGACACCGTCCGAACCCGGAATCGAGGGGAATTTCAGCCCGGCGTATTGACCAAGCTTGATCCACACGTCGCGGTGGTTGAGCGCGGCGGCGGAGATTTTCACCACCACCTCGCCTTTTCCGGGCACCGGATCGGGAACTTCGCGGACTTCGAGCTGGTTGACGGCGGTGAGTTGTATGGCGCGCATGGGAAGAACCTTGGTTAACCGCGAATAAACGCCAATCCACACGAATAAAAACACCCAAGTCCTCGCTCGAAATAGGAACGAACATTCGCGTCCATTCGCGTTCATTCGCGGTTTAAAAAATTCCCGTGCTCATCGCGCTTCACAAACCCTACGGCGTCCTCTCGCAATTCACCCCCGAGCCCGGTTCCGCGTGGAAAACCCTCGCCGACCTCGCGCCGAAATTGCCGCCGCGCGTCTACCCTCTTGGCCGTCTCGACGCCGACAGCGAGGGCCTGCTCCTGCTCTCCGACGAACCCGGGCTCAACACCAAGCTCCTCGACCCGAAGCACGCCCACGAACGCGAATACTGGGTGCTGGTCGAACGCGTCCCCGCCGACGACGCCCTCGCCCGCCTCGCCGCCGGCGTGAAACTCTCCGACCACGCCTGCGCTCCGCTCAAAGCTCGCCGCCTCGCCGAAACCGAGTCCGCCACCCTTCCACCGCGCGATCCGCCTGTGCGTTTTCGCAAAAACGTCCCCGACGCGTGGCTGTCCTTGGCTCTCCATGAAGGCAAAAATCGCCAAGTCCGCCGCATGACCGCGGCCGTCGGCCACCCTACCCTGCGCCTGGTGCGCTGGCGCATCGGTGGAATAACCCTCGCCGACGTCGGTCTTTTGCAAACTCCCGGAGCTTGGCGCGAACTTTCCGCCACCGAACGCGCCGCAGCGTTCCAAGGCTGAACTGAAGACGATGTATAATAGCCCCGCCATCCTCCTCCTGTTCGCGCCACCTTCGTTCACATCATCTGTGCCCCAAACGCTGTGTCACCTATTGGGTGACACAACTCCGGCCTCCAAGTGTTTTTCAGCAACCGCAGCCGACGCCCCTGCGTCGCACCGCGCATCACGTGTATTCACCCGCACCCGAAAAAACGCTTGCAGCGCCCCGGGTGGGTTTATGAACGTCTTCCCCTGCGTTAGTGAGGTCTCGACGGTTAAGAGGCCGCACCATGACTGGTCCCGCATCCTGCGGGATTGGAACGGTGACATCGGCGACGACCAAGACTGACAACCTTGGGAGAAGCGGATGGCACGGAGCCTGCAAAGGTTCCCTACAGTCGTGTAACCCTCCCACATCAACCACTCAAATATGTCCACCGCCGTTAGTTCCGAAACCATCGCTCAGTTCAAGCATCACGAAAAAGACACCGGCTCGTCCGAGGTCCAGATCGCGCTCCTGACCGCTCGCATCAACCACCTCACCGAGCACCTGCGCACCCACCGCAAGGACTTCCACAGCCGCCGCGGCCTTCTCCAGATGGCCAGCCGCCGTCGCAAGCTCCTCGACTACGTGAAGCGCGGCGACGTCAACAAGTATACCGAGCTCCTCAACAAGCTCGGCCTCCGCAAGTAATTTCAGCCCTCTCGAGAGGCGATCCGATCCGCGGATCGCCTCTTGTCTTTACAGACATTCGCCGCGCCCCGGACCTGATGTTTCCATAGGCCGCCCGAAGCCCGCACTTCGGTCGCCCTGTCGAAATCTCTCGTCCCGCCGACGAAAAGAGCCGGGCCCCGGGCGCCGTCGAGCGGCCGGCCGCTCCTTCCAGATTTCCCTTTTCGCTTTTGCGCCTGCTACGCCTCTTTGCGGCCATTCCCCTTCCGGGAAACGCGCCCGCGATCACGCCGCACCAGGCCCGAAAACCCAAAACCCCGAACCCGCGGCCGCGCGTCGCCGCCCGTTCGATCCTATCCGCGACGCGCAACCGTATCCGCAAGACAACTACCAGAAAGCATCCGTCATGTCCCTGAATCAAAAGCACGTCGTCAAGGTCTCCGGCCTCGACCTCACCTTCAGCACCGGCACCTACGCCGCCCTCGCCAACGGCGCCGTCAACGTCTCCATCGGCGAGACCAACGTCTTCGTCACCGCCTGCGTCTCCGCTTCCGTCAAGCCCGGCCAAGACTTCTTCCCCCTCACCGTAGACTACCGCGAAAAGTATTTCGCCGCCGGCCGATTCCCAGGCGGCTACTTCAAGCGCGAGGGCAAGCCTTCCGAGAAGGAAATCCTCACCTCCCGCCTCTGCGACCGCCCCTGCCGCCCCCTCTTCCCCGAGGGCTTCCTCAATGAGGTCCAGATCATCGGCCAGCTCCTCTCCGCCGACCAGTTGAACGAGTCCGACATCGCGATGGTCAACGGCGCCTCCGCCGCCCTCGCCATCTCCGACATCCCCTGGGCCGGCCCCATCGGCTGCGTCCGCGTCGCCGAGGTCGATGGCCAGTTCATCGCCAACCCGAACCTCGACCAGATGGCCGCCAGCTCCCTCGACCTCATCTACGTGGGCACCGAGAAGGACATGCTCATGATCGAGGGCTCCGCCGACCAGATCCCCGAGGACCGCTTCATCCAGGCCCTCGAGTTCGGCCACCAGGCCATCCTCCCGATCATCGCCGCGATCAAGGAGCTCGTCTCCCTCGCCGGCAAACCGAAGGCCACCTTCAACCTCGTTGGCGCCACGCCCGAGGCCCGCGCCATCATCGAGCGCGTCGTCCCCGCCGAGCGCATCTCCGCCGCCATCTTCGGCAAGGAGAAGGCCGCCCGCGGCGCCGCCGTGAAGGCCCTCAAGGAAGAGGCCAAGGCCGCCCTCGTCGCCGAACTCGGCGCCGACAAGTTCACCGACGTCGACCTCAACGTCGTCTTCGAGGACCTCCAATACACCGCCTACCGCAACACCGTCCTCGAGAAGGGCGTGCGCGCCGACGGCCGCGGCCAGAAGGACCTCCGTCCCCTCCAGGCCTCCGTGGGCGTCCTCCCCCGCGTGCACGGCTCCGCCATGTTCCAGCGCGGCGACACCCAAAACATCGCCATCACCACCCTCGGGCCGACCAAGGAAGCCCAGGAACTCGACGGCCTCACCGGCGGCGTAACCTCGAAGAGCTTCGTTCTTCACTACAACTTCCCGCCCTTCTCCGTCGGAGAGACCGGCCGCTTCGGCGCCCCCGGCCGTCGCGAGATCGGCCACGGCGCCCTCGCCGAGCGTTCCCTCGTTCCGATCCTCCCCCCCGAGGACGTGTTCCCCTATTCCATCCGCGTCGTCTCCGAGATCATGGCCTCCAACGGCTCGACCTCGATGGCCTCGATCTGCGGCGGCTGCTTGGCCCTCATGGACGCCGGCGTGCCCATCATCGCCCCGGTCGCCGGCATCTCCTGCGGTCTCATGACCCAGAACGCCGCCGACGGCTCCATCGCGAAGTGGGTCACCATCACCGACATCCTCGGTGAGGAAGACCACTTCGGCGACATGGACTTCAAGCTCGCCGGCACCACCAAGGGCATCACCGGCTTCCAGCTCGACCTCAAGATTAAGGGCCTCCCCTTCGAGATCGCCAAGACCGCCATCCACCAAGCCCGCGAAGCCCGCATCGAGATCCTCCGCGTCATGCTCGGCTCGCTCCCCGCGCCCCGCAAGGACCTCAACGCCCTCGCGCCCCGCATCCAGACCATCCAGATCGACCCCGAGAAGATCGGCGCGCTCATCGGCCCCGGCGGCAAAAACATCCGCCGCATCGTCGAGACCACCGGCGCGGAGATCGACATCGCCGAGGACGATTCCGGCAAGGTCTTCGTCTACTCCAACAACGGAGCCGCGATGGCCCGCGCCATCGCCGAGATCGACGCCTCCTGCGGCGCCGGTGCGGGCGGCGGTCGCGAAGGTCGCGGCGGCGGCAACGCCGGCGGTCCCCCGATCGAGATCAACAAGATCTACACCGGCCGCGTCACCGGCGTGAAGGACTTCGGCGCCTTCGTCGAGTGCCTCCCCGGCCGCGAAGGCCTGTGCCATATCTCGGAGCTCGCCGACTTCCGCGTGCGCCGCACCGAAGACGTCGTGAAGATGGGCGACAGCATCACCGTGAAGTGCATCGGCATCGACGAGAAGACCGGCAAGGTCCGCCTCTCCCGCAAAGCCGCGATGAAGGAGCTCGAGACCCAAGGCCAGCAAAACGGCGCCCCCGCCGACGCCCCCTCCGCCCCGAGCGCCTGAGCATCGGAACGCGAATAAATCGCCTTCAAACTTCCGCCCGCGAGCGCCTCGTGCCTCGCGGGCGTGTTATTTACGGCGATAGGTGGTGTGGCGAGCTCCGGCGGCGCAGCTAATTAACGCGAAGATTCCGCGTCGGGCCTTGCATCGCCCGATGCGTATCCCTACCGCGAGGCATGTCCACTTCCATCCCGCCGCTCCCCTCGCAAACCATCCCGGTTCTCACCGCCCCGAAAGAGAAGACCTACTTTGTCTGGGTATTGCTCGCGTCCATGGCCGTCTGGCTACTGCTCGCTCTTTCCATCGCGGGACTTTTTTACGCGGTGTTTTTCGGGGTGATGTTGTGGTTCGGAAACGGCCTCCTGATTGCGCACCTCCGTTCCGAAGCGGTGAAGGTTGGCCCGAATCAACTGCCCGAGTTACACCGGGCCTTCGAAGAAGTCTGCAGCCGCCTCGGCCTCGCCCAGATGCCAGCGCTCTACGTCGTGCAATCCGGCGGAATGTTGAACGCATTCGCCACGCGTTTTTCCGGACGCGACTTCGTGGTCGTTTACTCCGACTTCCTTGAGGCGCTCGGGCCCGACACGCCCGAAATGAAATTTGTCCTCGGACACGAGGTGGGCCACATCCACAGCCGCCACATCCTCAAGCAGCTCTTCCTCGCCCCCGGCCTCTTCATGCCGCTCATCGGCCCCGCGTATCGGCGCTCTTGGGAAAGCTCCTGCGACCGCTACGGCGCCCATGCGGCGCAAGACATCGACGCGTCGATCCGCGCGATGCTCGTGCTGACCGGAGGCCCCGGCTACGCGGCTCGCCTCAGCGCCGACGCCTTTGCCGCACAGCACAACGAGGAGCGCGGCTTTTTCGTCTCCCTCCACGAACTCACGTCCACCTACCCTACCCTCTCCCGACGCGTCACCGACCTCCGGGCGCTGCGCGACGGACGCCCCGCGCCCGCCCCGCAACGCCACGTTCTCGCCTACCTGCTGGCCCTCGGCATGCCCGGCGGCAACCTCGGCCGCGGCGCCCCCGGGGCTGGCCTCCTTGTGATCGTTGTGATGGTGGGCTTGATGGCAGCCATGGCCATTCCGGCATTTCAAAAGGTGCGCGCAGTGTCCCAGGCCAAGGTCTGTGAAAACAACCGCCGCATGCTCGCCGCCGCGCTCGACCACTACCGATTGGAGAACAACCACGGGCCGCGAAACTGGTCCGAGGTCGTGGGCGCGGGCAAGCTGGTGACCACGATGCCCAGCTGCCCTCTCCACGGCACTTATAACGCCGACTACGACAAAGATACCGGTAGCTATACGGTGACCTGCAGCGCGAATCACGAGCTGCCCAGGCCGCAGGCTCGCCGATAAAGCTCTCTATGCGGCTCCCAGGAGCGAGTTTGACGCCTTCGGATTGCCAGTCCTTTCCCTCGGCCGCCGGAGAATCAACGCAGCCAGAACATGCCGCCCACGGCCCGCGCCCGTGACTTCAAAATCGCGGGTGACCTCGCGTCAGGGAAAACTCCGTGCGAAGAGTGCGTGGCTGTTCTCCTAGCTCGATGGAAATCGCCGTCTGGTCGCTCACGATTCTCTTCACCCTCGTCGGACTCGCCGGCGTGGTCATCCCGCTTTTGCCGGGCACCACGCTGATCCTGATCGGCATGATCCTGCACAGGATCTTGCTGCCCGACTCGATCACCTGGACGGCCATCGTGTGGATCGGCGTGATCTGGCTGATCTCCGTGATCGTCGATTTTCTCGGCGTTTTGGTCGGCACCAAACTTTTCGGCGGCGGAAAATGGGGCATGGCCGGCGCCGGCGCGGGAGCGGTCGTGGGCATGTTCTTCTCCCTCCCCGCGCTGATCCTGGGCACGATCTTCGGCGCGATCGCGGCGGAGCGCTACATCGCGAAAAAGACACGCCGCGAATCGCTTCGCGCCGGCGCCGGCGCCGCGGTGGGCTTCGTCCTGTCGACCGCCGGACGCCTCGTCTGCGGCATCGGCATGCTGATACTTTTTCTCTGCACCGCGCGCTGGCCGTTCTGAATCCGACTCGCTCCGCGGCCGCGGTCTCGAAGCAGAAATCGCTTTCTTCCGCGTCCGCCTCGTCGGAACCTGAGGCCATGCCGCACGATCCCGCGAAATCCGCTCCACCCGCCACGCCCGAGCCGCTCCCGCCGCCCCCGCCCGAGGCGGTCGCCCGCTTCTCGCCCGAGATCCTCGCGCGGCTCGAGGACTACGGCCGACAGCTCGCCACCGCCGGCGTCATCCGCGGCCTCATCGGCCCGCGCGAGGTGCCGCGCCTCTGGGATCGCCACCTGCTCAACTGCGCCGCCCTCTCCGAGGCGATCGGCGAGAAGGAAACCGTCGCCGACATCGGCACCGGCGCCGGACTCCCCGGCCTGGTCGTCGCCCTCGTGCGACCCGACCTGCGCGTGATCCTGATCGAACCGCTCGAACGCCGCTGCGTTTTCCTTCAGGAGATGATCAAGCGCTTCAAACTCGCGCCGCGCGTCGAGGTCCGCCGCGGCAAGGCTCACATGGTGAAGCCCGCCAACGCCGACGTCGTCACCTCCCGCGCCGTCGCCGCGCTCGACGAGCTCGTCGGCTGGAGTTTCCCGCATCTGAAAATCGGCGGCCGCCTGCTCGCGCTCAAAGGCGACCGCGCCGACGAAGAGCTCGCGGCGGCGAAGACCGAACTCGCCAAATGGGGCGCCGACGCCGAGGCGACTGTCATCACCTGCGGCACTGGCTGGCTACCGCAGCCAATCAAGGTCGTGCGAGCCCCGCGAAAAAAGTAACCCCTTCGAGGCGGGACGCGCTCCCGCTCCCCGGCGCGTCCGCAGCGATCCCGCGGTCGTCGGACCGCATCACTCGCCAAGATACTTCCGGATGTCGGGCAAGGGCTGCTTGCGCCGACCGGCCGCATCCCGCTCCAGCCACGGCTCGACCGGCGGCTGGTCGTCGGGATCCAGCTCGTTCTTGTCGAGCGGGCGCAGGTTCTCGCCGTCCTCGTCATCGGATTCGCCGATCTCCACGCCCTCGAGATCGACGTCATCCCAATCCGTTGGGTCGAAAAACTGGCTCAAACGGCGCGCCACCGGATCGAGGATCGCGAGCGGATTCTTCACCCGACCGCCTTTCACGAACTCGAACACGCAGGGCAGGTATTGGTCTTCGTAGCGGCGGCGAAAGTCGCTCAACCACTTGTTCGCGACGCCTTCGCGCCGGTTGAGCAGGACCACATCCGAAAAATGGATACAGGCGTCGAACCAAGGCTGCAGCGCCGGGTTCTTCTCGAGAAGCTGGCAATGCACCACCGTCAGGATGCGCGCGACCGGCAGCGAATGCGCGGCGAGCCAGGGCTTCAGCGCCTCGAGCTGATCCACCGGGTCGACGCGTCCGTCGAGCACGATGAAAACGTGGGTCGCCTCCGTCGGGGGGGCATCGGCCACGAGCAGTTGCAACTCCCCGTTCCATGCAATGCGTGCGACCGACTTGGCGCCGATTTTCTCGTCCTCCACCTGCGCCGCCTCGCCGGCGGGGAGATAGACGTGCGCGCGCTCCTCCACCGAATCGAGGCCGTCCGCGATCAGGTCGGCCAGCACCTCGCGACGGCCGGAGCCGGGCGCGCCGAGGATCACATAAACGAGCTGGCTAAGGTCGGAGGCGACGTCGGACATGGGAAAGAGGAAGAGGAAGGAAACCGCGAATTAACGCGAATGGACGTGAATAAAAACCAAAGCGCGGGCGTGCTTGAACAATCTCGGTGCCGGAGCCGGCTCAAAAGCGGTTACTTGGTATTCGTGTTTATTCGCGTCGATTCGCGGTTCAAAAGGCACGGCTCAAAATTCAAAGGTCCGATTCTGCGCCGAGTCGCGCAGCCAGTGATCGAGCAGCACGAGAGCGGTCATCGCCTCGACGATCGGCACGGCGCGTGGCACCACGCAGGGATCGTGGCGGCCCTTGCCCATCAGCTCCGTCGGCTGGCCGGCGAGGTCCACCGTTTTTTGCGACTGGAGGATCGTGGCGGTCGGCTTGAAGGCGACGTTGAACAAAATCTCCTCGCCGTTGCTGATGCCGCCCTGGACGCCGCCGGAGCGGTTGGTCACGGTGCGGATGCGACCGTCGCGGTTCTCGAAAAGATCGTTGTGCTCGGAGCCGCGCAGCATCGAGCCGCCGAAGCCGCTGCCGATCTCGAAGCCCTTGGTCGCCGGCAAGGAAAGCATGGCCTTCGCGAGGTCGGCCTCCAGGCGATCGAAAACCGGTTCGCCGAGCCCGACCGGCACGCCGCGCACGCGGCATTGGACCACGCCGCCAACGGAGTCGCCCTCGCTGCGCACGGCCTTGATGCGCTCGATCATCTTCGCCGCCGTGTCGGCATGCGGGCAACGCACCGCGGTCGCCTCGATTTGCTCCAGCGAGGGAAATTCCACCCACGACTCCGCCGGCGCGGCGATATCGTGGATGCGGGTGATGTAGGCGCGGATCTCGAGTCCGCCGCTCGCGAGGATCTTTTTCGCGATGGCTCCGGCGGCCACGCGGCCGATGGTCTCGCGAGCCGAGCTGCGCCCGCCGCCGTTCGGGTCGCGAATGCCGTATTTGGTCTGGTAGGTGAAGTCGGCGTGCGAGGGCCGGAAGGCGGCCTTCATCTCGTTGTAGGCGGAGGAACGCTGGTCGGTGTTGCGCACCAGCATGGAAATCGGCGTGCCGGTGCTCATGCCATCGTAGACGCCGGAGAGGATCTCGACCGCGTCGGCCTCCTTGCGCGGCGTGCTTATGTCGCTCTGGCCGGGGCGGCGGCGGTCGAGCTCGGCTTGGATCTCGGCGGCGCTGATGGGCAGGCGTGGCGGGCAACCGTCGACGGTCACGCCGATGGCCGGGCCGTGGCTCTCGCCCCAGGTGGTGATGCGGAAAAGGTGTCCGAAGCTGTTGGGCATCGTGCGAGGCAGGTTGGGAGGGAGGCGGAGAGCCGCAAGGGTCAAAAACCGCGGCCCGTTCTGGTGTCCCCGCCGGGAATCGAACACGGATCAGTCGTTTAGGAAACGACCGCTCTATCCATTTGAGCTACGGGGACTTTCAGAACCAAGGCTTAGTCTAGGAGCCACCTGAAGAAAGCAGAAAGTTCTACTGAACGTTCTACTTTGCTTGAGGAAATCCAACGAAGTTTCCGGACACCTAAACCAACGTAAGTGATCACGCCTCGTCCCGACCTCTTGGCAAGACCAAGAGATGATTAGGAAAGCATCGCTCGATCTTGAGTCCGAAATTCGCCGGTTTTCCACCCCGCTGGGCCCACCTTGGTGCCATAACGATCCACCTGCACAAATATGGCGCCATTCCCGCGCTGAATCATCGGTTGCCACCGCTTCGATCCAGGCAGGCTCGATTACTCGGAAAGATGTAAGCGGGGCCTAATAGCACTTAGTAAAACTAATTAATAAAGTTGCCTTAGGGAATAAATCCCCCCGTATTGTCATTCAATTACTTTTGAAAGTCGTTCTTTCGTAACTTTTCGCAGGATCAAAAACGCCCTTTTATGGCGCTAAGGATCTGATTCCACAGTCATCGTTTAAGGCGACAGAAGCGGCGGCGTGAACGCGCGTTTCGTCAATACACAAGGAATCTGCGAAATCTAACCCGAGCACGCCACTAGCTGAGAATTCTGAGGCTAACCCCTGCCCCAGATATACGTATAAACACTAATTTCATGAGCCCGACCAGCCCCCAATCCATTCCGCCAAATTCCGAGTTCGAGAGCCGCTACCAGCGGGTCAAACGCATCCTCAACGAAGCCGCGGGCGACTCCGACGCCTCCTACCAAGGCTATCATCGCTTCTGGGAGTTGCCCCTTCCCCAACTCCTCGAACTCCAGATCTACGGCGTGCGCATCATCGCTCCCGCGCCGGGGGAGACCCAGTCCACATCTGCCGCCGGCGCCGCATCCTGTCCGGTCAGCCACGCCTCTCCGCCGTCCTCGTCCGCCTCCGCATCGCCCTGCGGCTGCCCCTCCGGCGCCGGCCGCCCCGTGTCCGCGCCGCCCGACGTCCCCGCCTCCTCTCCCGGCTCGATGTCCGCCTCCGCGTCGTCCGCCGGCGGCGCGGGAGGCGGAGGCGGAACCGGCCGTGGCGCCGCTTCCGGCCTCGTCAAAGGCCTCAAAGGCGAGGCGCCCTTCGACGGCTCCCAGTTCCCGCGTCTGCCCTGGGGCGGCAAGCCCGTCTCGGCCGCCGACATCCAGTTCATCGAGCAATGGATCGACGACGGTTGCCCCGCCGACGACCGGCACCACCTGAAGGCCTCCGGCCTCCACGCGACCAAGCTCCGCGCGCTCGCCGCCGGCCACGAGGCCCACCCTCTCTCGACGCGAAACCTCAACGAGCAGCGCGCCGACCTCAACGGCCTCAAGGTCCGTAAAAACGTCAACGCGCTCACCCCCGACGAGCTCCAGCGCCTGCGCGACGCCATCGCGCAGATGCACACCTACGACGACTACTACATGGACGAGCGGAGCTTCAACTACTGGGCCCGCATCCACGCCTCCAACTGCCAGCACAACTGGGAGGAGTTCCTCCCCTGGCACCGCGCCTACCTCTACCTCTTCGAGACACGCCTCCAGGACATCGATCCGTCCATCACGCTGCCGGATTGGGACTGGACCGACGACAACCAGAACTTCCCCGGCGGCTCGGCCATCGACAACGGCACCGTCCCCGTCTCCTACCACTGTTTCGTCGACGACGGCGTGCTTGCCTCGCTCAAGGGCAAGATCCCCGACGACACCTGGCAAAAGCTCTCCGCCATCAAGGGCAAGACCTACGACTCCGCCCCCCGCCTCTTCGCCGCCGCCGGTATCAACTTCAGCACTACGCCGGCCGACAACGAGCCCATCCTCGCCGCCCTCGAGGCCGCCAACCCCCTCTGGCACCGCCTCCGCTGGCCCGGCGGCAGCTCGGCGCTCTTCGAGAATTACCCGCGCCCCGAGGACATGGACCGCCTCCTCGAGATCGACCAGTTCTTCACCTTCGGCAGCGGCCCCGCCGACAACCAGTTCTTCGGCGCCTTGGAGAACGTCCACAACCTCCTCCACCTCTTCTCCGGCGGCCAGAACCCCAATTTCAAGCAGGGCGACAACCCCCAGAACCGCGTCGAGCCGCTCTACGGGGACATGTTCTCCAACAGCACCACCACCTTCGACCCTCTCTTCTGGGCCCACCACAGCAACGTCGACCGCCTCTGGGACGCCTGGCAGAAAAAGCACCCCGGCCTCGATCCCGACAACCTCTCGTCGATCCTTCCGCCCTTCGAGTTCAACGTCGGCGACACCCTCAGCGCAGCGAAGCTCGGCTACGAATACCAGCTCGCCTCCAGCGTCTTCGAGACGGCCGACTCCACCCAGCCCATCGCTCGCTTCAGGTCCGCCAAGGCCCGCGTCTCCGGCCGCACCCTCGAAAACCACTCTCGCGCCGAGGTGCGCCTCCACGGCGTCCGCCACTCCACCGAGGGCGGCGGCATACTCCGCGTCTTTATCAACGAGCCCGACGCCGACGAGAACACCCCCACCAAGGGCAACGACCACTACGTCGGCCACTTCGCGATGTTCGGCGGCCCCTGCATCGGCGGCCCCGGCCACTGCGCGCCCCCCGCCGGTCCGCGCCCTCCGGGCGACCTTCGCCACCGCCACCCGAAGACCCCGGGCAACGTCCACCTCGACGCCACCAAGACCATCGAGCGTCTCCGCCAGAAGGGCGCCACCGACTTCCACATCCACGTCGTCGTTGTCGGTCCCGACGGCCGCCAGCGGCCCGATATCCTCCGCCTCGATGCCGTCTCGCTCAATTTCTTTGACTGATCCGCCCGCCTCCCTCCCGCCGCCCCCGCCCACTTCCCATGCCTTCGACTTTCAAGATCCACCCCTCCGTCGGCATCGCCCGCCTCGGCGACAGCCCCACCCAGTTCTACCTCTCGCCCGATGAACCCGGCGTGCTCCCCATCGAGTGCGATCCCGAGGGCAGGCCCGTCGTCGGTCCCGACGGCCTCGAAAAACGCGTCGAGAAATTCAAGGACGCGCAAAACCGCGTGAAACGTCAGGCCGCCCGCTTCCGCGTCTACCTCTACGACGACGCCAACCCAGACGGCCGCGAACTTAAGATCGGCGACCAGATCGAGATCATCAGCCAGCCCTCCGGCCAGCGCATCGTCGGCACCGTCACCGACGTCCTCTGCACCGTCTACCTCGCCAACAAAAAAGCCGCCTGGTATGAGTTCGACGCCACCGACGGCGAGCACGGCTACGCGCCCGACCACCCGCTGCGCAACGCCGACATCACCGACCCCGCCGTCCGCCAACACCTCATCATTGACCCGGGTCCGCAGACCGTCGGCCTCGGCCCCAAGCAGCCTCGCTCCGCCGAATTCGCGCGAGGAAAAAACTCCTCCGCCCCGCAATCCTTCCCGCCCCCGCTCCAGCCCTGCTCCATCGACACCCTCGGCGAGCTGAAGGTCTATAAACAGAGCGACTCCAGCCGCCTCATCGTCCTCGGCGGCTTCGGCAATTCCGGTTCCGCCAAACAGGGCCTCGGCCAACCCTCGATCCAGACCTACGCCAACAACGACGGTTGGTTCGACGACACCTCCGACGGCCCCGTCACCGCCCAGATCGCCTACAAGCCCATCAGCGTCGACGGCAAGCCGCCCCTTAACCCCGCCGAGTCCACCGTCATCGTGGGCGACCCCGCCTGGGTCATCGTCGGCTACCCCCGCTTCGCCCCCCAGATCGTCGACATCATCACGATGGACGACCTCGTCTACGACGTCGCCGTCCGCCAGTTCGCCGCCGCGCCGCAGATGTTCAACGCCGCCCCGCCCGCGCCGCAGCATCCCCGCACCCCCGAGGAGCTCGCCCAGTGGCGCCGCTTCGCCCGTTGGAACAACGACTACCGCCCCTGCTTCTGGCGCGACATCTACCCCATCATCACCCGCCCGCAGTATTACTCCTACGTCATGGACGTCGGGCAGATGAACGGCGGCGACCCGCACAACGCCACCCCCGGCGCGCGCGGCAACCTCGATCCCCAGGAGCTATCCATCCCGCCCCACGCCGACGAAAACCCCGCCGACGCCCGGCGCCGCGCCGGCCAGCGCGCCTTCATCTACTCCATCCTCCGCAAGCCCGGTCAGGAAAACCTCTTCACCCCGCCCGACCCGCGCAACGCCACCACGAAGCTGATGCTCATGCCGTATCTCTGCGGCGACAATCCGCTCACCAACACCGTCCCGTCGAAGTTCCTCCGCCTCACCGACACCCAGCTCTTCTTCATGAAGCAGTGGGCCGAGGGCAAATTCATCGACGAGCGCGCCGAGAAGTTCGCCCTCCCCCCGCCGCCCTCCGGCGAGGCCCTCGATCGCGGCTCCCTCGCCACCATGCTCGGCGGCGCCTTCTGCCCCGGCGCCGAGGCCTGCTGGATCATGCGCAACCCCGCCATCTACGCGAAGGCCTACCGCCTCAAGGTCAGCCCGGACTATCTCCCGCACGCCGCGCGCCAGAACTTCGTGCCCGGCTCGCTCAGCCTCGGCAGCGATTTCAGCAAGGGCCTCGAACCCGGCGACCTCACCAAATACGGCGCGCTCCCCTGGCAGTCCGACTTCAACGAGTGCTCCACGCAGGACATCAACCTCACCTACACCGACTGGAACAACATCTACCCGGACAGCCTCGGCGACCCCGTCGTGCCCGTCGTCCAGACCACCTACTGGTGGCCCTCGCACCGCCCCATGTGGGTCAACGGCGTGTATTGGTCCACCGGCATCCCTCAGACCAACGAGGGCGACCTCGCGATGGTCACCGCCTGGAAAACGCTCGGCTTCATCAAAGGCGTCAAAGCCGAGGGCAACTCCACCTTCAGCATCGTCGAAGCCCAAAACCTCTGACCCGCCCAACCCATGAGCCAAAAACCCAACATCGGCAGCCTCGTCGGCCTCTGGACCTACCGTAGCCTCCTTAACGATCCCGACTCCTCCACCACGTTCAACGACCTTCAATTCGGTCTCGGCACCATCCGCATCGACGCCGCCCCCGACGGCGTGCTCTCCGGCTCGATCTTCGGCCCCGGCTGGGCGCTCCAGCTCAACGGCTCCATCAACGGCGGCTACCCCGGCGTCGTCCGCTTCCAAGGCAAAGGCGTCGTCTCCGGCGAAGAGTGGATCTACGACTACCTCGGTTTCGTCGTCCCGCCCTGGCCCAACGGCGTCGACCAACGCCCCGCCATCACCGGGTCCATCGTGCGCACCATCCCGCACTCCGGCGGCGCCCCCGGCACCGTCGCTCCTGCCGGCGTCGTCTGCTCCTGGTA
>CBIHRE010000030.1:0-17105 GCA_966212385.1 uncultured Akkermansia sp.
CCTTGGCCGTGCTCGGGATACCGAACCAGCGGCGCTTGACCGCATGGTCGCTCCAGAAAGGCAGGTTGACCTGATAAGGCACCAGCCCGGGGCTCGGCGACAGATCGGTGAGGTCGGCGAAGAGGCCGGTGGCGCTCAAGGTCGCGGGGAAGCTGCTCGTCGAAGTGCCGGTGACGAGGCGGATGACGCGGCTGTTGAGGTAGTCGGCGAAGAGGAGGTCCTGGTTGGAGGGGTCGACGCCCATGCTGACGAGACCGCCGTAGACGCCTGGCACGCCGGTGAGGCGGGACACGGCCTTGGTGGAGGGATCGAGTTTCCAGATGTGGCCGGAAACGGAATCGCAGAAAACGTATTGGCCGTAGAGCGCGGGGAAACGGGAGCCGCGGTAGACGATGCCTCCGACGACCGAGTTGCCCGCGAACTGCGGATCGGCGCCTGAGATCGAGGTGTGCGGGTAGGCCCAGACCGGATCGGTGGAGGTGAAGTTGGCGGGCTTGGTCGGGTTGGTGCCGAAGGTAGTGTCGGTGAAGCCTTCGCGCCAGACCCAGCCGTAATTGCCGCCCTTGGTGATGCGGTTGACCTCCTCGTAGGTGTTCTGGCCGACGTCGCCGCCCCAGAGGTCGCCGTTGAGGGAGTCGAAGGAGAAGCGCCAGGTGTGGCGCAGGCCCACCGCCCAATACTCCATGCGGAGCTTGTTCATGTCGGTGACGGCGAGGCCGGTGAAGCTGCCATCCCAGGCGCCGCCCTTGGCGACCGGCACGAAGGGGTTGTCGATCGGGACGGAGAAGCGGGCGATGCCGCCGTCGGTGGGGATGGCGGCGTGGGCGGTGGGCTCGAGGTTGCCCGCGCGCTTGTCGACATCGAGGCGGAAGATTCCGGCGAAGAAGTCCTTGTCGAGGCGCTGGCTGTTGGCGCGGAAATCGTTCGGGTTCTCCTCGTCGCCGGCGGCGTAGTAAAGGTAGCCGTCGGGTCCGAAATGGAGGTCGCCGCCGTTGTGGTTGGCTCCCTCGTCGAGTTGCTGGAGGAGGACCAGTTCGGAGGCGGGGTCGGCGACGTCGGGATTGCCGGAGCTGACGCGGAAGCGCGAGATACGCTCATAAACCACGCCGCTTATCTGGACGGAATAGGCGGCGTAGAAGTATCCGTTGGTCGAATACTGCGGATGGAAGGCGAGGCCGAGCAGGCCGAACTCGTAGTTGGCGCCGTTGACGAGGGTCTCGGCGGGCGTGCGGCCGGCGACGACCTGCGCGAAGTCGAGGAAGAGCTGCTTGGTCGGCGAGGCGGCGGTGATGTCGGGCACCAGCTGGATCTTGGCCATGCGTTCGCAGACATAGACGCGGCGGGTGTTGCCGGGCTGGGTGGCGATGGCGATCGGTTCGCTGAAGCTTACGCCGGGGATGGCGTCGACGGTCTGGTAAAAGGTCGGCGGCGGCGATGCCGGCATCGCGATGGAGGGGTTGTCGATGCGAAGGCCGGCGGCGAACTGGATGGTGACGGTGGCGTCGGCGGAGGCGCCGCTGACGTTCGAGACGCGGTAGGTGAAGGTGACCGGGCCGGAGGCGGCGCCCGAGTGCGCGTAGAGGATCTTCCCGTCCTTGAGGGTCGCGGCGCCGACGGCGGGCGCGGAGACGATCTGGAGGGTGGCGGGGATGGGACCGCCGGAATCGTTGGCGAGAACGTCGAGGAGGACCTTTTGGCCCGGCTGGATGGTCGCGGCGTCGGCCACGAGCGTGGGCGCGGGGAAAATGGCGGAGGCGCCGGCCTGGTAGCTACTGATCACCTCGGCGGGCGAGATGGCGCGGTCGTAGACGCGGAGCTCGTTGAGCGAGAGGTTCGAGTTGGTGTCGGCGGCCCAGTTGGAGCGGCCGATCCAGTTGTTCACGTCGCTCAGATCCGCGAGGCGATAGGCGAGGTCGACGGAGCCCTGCTGTTCGCCGTTGCGGAACCAGCGGACGCGGCAGCCGGCGGCGCCGTAGACGCCCGCGCCGTCCTCGACGGTGAGGACGTAGTGGTATTCGGTGCCGGCGGCGGTGATGGAGGAGAGGTCGGTGTTGAGGCCCGTCTCGGTGCCGCCGTCGACCTTGGCGGCGAGGCGGTGGCTGCCGAGGGTGTTGTTGACGTTGAGGGAGAGGAAGAGGTTGTCGTTGGCGACAAAGCCCCCGGGGGCGGTGGCTCCGTCGACGATCTCGCCCGCGGCCGCGCCGGTGCCGCTGGTGATCGAGCAGTTGCCGAAGTCGAAAAGGCGCTGCCAGTTTTTCGAGGAGACCGGCGTGACCCAGGCCTCGAGAGTGAGGCTCGTGCGGGACGACACGAAGCCGTTGCGAAAATCAAGATAGGCGGAGATCGCGGCGGCGGTCTGGTTGCCGTTGGTAGTGCCGGGGAGCACGACGGCGGAGCCGCTGAGCGTGGCGCCGTTGCCTCGGACGGTGACGGTCTCTCGGCCGGAGCTGTCGACAAAGGCGGTCCCGGCGGGCGCGGAGCCGGAGGCGTTGTTGAAGGACCAGCGGTTGACAGGGAGGGGCGCGGGCGGGAGCGGCTCGGGGCCGCCGGAGCCCGGGTCGGCGCCGGCCGTGTAACTGGCCAGAACCTCGGCGGGCGTGATGGCGCGATTGTAGATGCGCAGCTCGTTGAGGTCCAAATTGGAGTTGGAGTCGCCGCTATACATCGAGCGGCCGATCCAGTTGTTCACGTCCTCCATGTCGCCGGAGAGAAAGGCGAAATCCATGGAGTTTTGCAGGACGCCGTTGCGATACCAGCGGGCGCGGCAGCCGGTGGCACCGTAGGTGCCGACGCCATCCTCGATGACGAAGACATAGTGATACTCGGTGCCGGCCGTGGTGGCGGCGGTGGTGCTGGAGTAGACGGGGGCGTTGCCGTCGTATTGCCCCTCGAGCTGCTGGCTGTTGAGGTTGGTGCCGGTGTTGAGCGTGAGGCTCAGGTTGTCGTAACCGGCGGTGGCGCCGGGGATGGCGGAGCCGTCGATGATCTCGCCCGGCGCGGCGCCGGCGCCCACCGTGGTCGCGCAACGGCCGAAGTCGAAGAGCCGCTGCCAGTTCTTGGAGGAGCGCGGCGTGGCCCAGGCCTCGAAGGTGATGCCGGAGCGGGCGGAGATGATGCCGTTGGGAAGATCGAGGTAGGCGGAGATCGAGGCGGCGGTCTGGTTACCGTCGGTCGTGCCGGGCAAGCGAAGCGCGGTGCCGGTGAGCGTGGCGCCGTTGCCGCGGAGGGTGGCGGCCATGCCGCCGACGGAGTCGGTGAACACGAGCCCGGAGTCCACGGTCGAGTCCGCCTGGGCGTTGAAGGTCCAGACGTGGTTCGGCGTGGGCGCGGGGACGGGCGCGGGAGGCGTCACGATCTGATCGGGACCGCCGTCACGATTGGCGGAGACTTCCGTCGCGCTGAGCGCGTGGTCGTAGAGCCGGAGCTCGTCGATGTTGATGCGCGAGAGCGGATCGCCGGAGAACTGGGAGCGGCCGATCCAGTTGTTGACGTCGTTGATCGTCGAAAGCGCGTAGGGCAGATCGAGCGTGGCGACGAGGGCGCCGTCGCGATACCATTTCTGCTGGCCGCCGCCGGAAGCGGCGTAGGCGCCGAAGCCCTTCGCGTAGGTGACGACGTAGTGGTAGCGCTGGCCGACCGTGGTGGTCAGGGCGCTGTCGACGTAGAGGTTGAGCCCGCCGACCTGGTCGTTGTTGAGACGGCCATACAGGCGCTGCTTATTGATGTCATCCCCGACGTTGAGAGTCAGACCGAACTCGTCAGAGGCGTTGGTCGCGCCCGGCGCCGACGATCCGCTCCCGGTCCATTCGCCCGGCCCACCAAGACCATCGCCGGCACTGGAGTTGCCAAAGTCGAACAAGCGCTGGAAAGTGCGCGACGCCACCGGCGTCGCCCAGAGCTCAATCGAGACGTTTTCCCGGCTCGAAAGGATACCGTTCGGCAGGTCCAGGTAGGCGGAGATCGTGGCGGGCGTGACGTTGCCATTCGTGGTGCCGGGCAGAACGAGGGCGGCGCCGTTGAAGCTGGCGCCGACGCCGCGCACCACGGCCGCCGTCCCGGACACGCTGTCCGAGAGAGTCGTGCCGGAAGACACCGACCCCGAAGCGGAGTTGAACGACCAACGCTGGGTGAGAGCGGCGTTCGCACAGGGGACAAGGACGGCGGCGCAAAGAAAGGCCGCCCGGACAGAAAGGAAACGCCGGGGCATGGGGTCTGGGGTGGGTGGAAAGCGAAAACGCACCGTGTCGGGCCGGACGACCGCGCGCAAACGGCTTTCGCCTGAAAGGCGGGGAAAAGAGGCTATACGGTAAAGAAACTCCACGCATGGGCAAATACCCCGGGGGCCCCACCCACAAAAACGAATTGTCCCCCGCGCCCCGCTGGCGCTCATTGCTCGACCGCGCTTTTTTAACGCAACCGATTCCCGGACGCGCTTCTGCCCCCTCACCACATGACCGAGATCACCCAACTCCTGCGCGCCGCGGAACAAGGGGATCCGAGCGCGCCGGAAAAGCTGCTCCCGCTCGTTTACGACGAATTGCGCCGACTCGCAGGCCGCCGGCTAAGGCGGGAGGAGGGCCCCGTGACCTTGCAGCCCACCGCGCTCGTGCACGAGGCCTGGCTGCGCCTCGCCCACCAAGGGGAACGCAACTGGAACGACCGCCAGCACTTCTTCCGCGCGGCCGCCCTCGCCATGCGCCACATCCTCGTCGACCTCGCGCGCAAAAAGGCCACCCGCAAACGCGGCCGGATGATGGAACCGGTCGACATCGCCGACCTCGATCTCAGCAGCCCGCAGCCCGACGAACGCGTGCTCCTCGTCAACGAGGCCCTCACGCGACTCGAGTCCGAGGACCCCGAGAGCGCGAAGCTAGTGACCTACAAATTTTTTGGCGGCTTCACCAACGAGGAGATCGCGGAGATGCTCGGCGTCAGCGAACGCACCCTCAACCGGCAGTGGGCCTACGCTCGCGCCTGCCTTTACCGCTTGGTCCGGCAAGATCCGGGCGCGCTCCCGCCCAAATCCGCCGGTCAGCCCCCGCAGCCATGACCGAGGTCCGCAAACGCGAACGGCTTCTCTTCGAGGAACTCGTCGAGCTTCCCGGCGAGGCGGAGCGCCGCGATTTTCTTGATCGCCATTGCGCGGACGACCCCGCGATGCGGCGCCGGCTCGAGGAGCTCCTCGCGCTGCAAGAGCCCGCCGAGACCCTGCTTAGCCCCCTGCCCGTCTCCAGCGCGGACGAATTCGAATCCTACTCCGGCGACGAGCGCGGCGGCTCCGTCGCCCGGATCGGTCGCTACAAGATCCTCCGGAAACTCGGTGCCGGCGGCTGCGGCGTCGTCTATCTCGCGGAGCAGGAGGAACCCGTCCGCCGCCAGGTCGCGCTCAAGGTCATCCGCCTCGGCATGGACACCGAGAGCGTCATCACCCGCTTCGAACGCGAACGCCAGGCGCTCGCGATCATGGACCACCCAAACATCGCCCGCGTGCTCGACGCCGGCACGACCGAGTCGGGGCGGCCCTACTTCGTGATGGAGCTGGTGCAAGGCATCAAAATCACCGACTACTGCGCGCGAAATTTTCTCAGCACCGAGGAACGCCTGCGGCTCTTCATACGCGTCTGCCACGCCCTCCAGCACGCGCACCAAAAGGGCATCATCCACCGTGACATAAAGCCCTCCAACATCCTCGTCGCCACGCAGGACGGCCAGCCGATGCCGAAGATCATCGACTTCGGCATCGCCAAGGCCGTCGAGGGCCGCCACGGCGAACCCGGCCTCACCTTCCAGCTGCACCTCATCGGCACGCCCGCCTACATGAGCCCCGAGCAGGCCGATCTCGGCAACCCCGACCTCGATACCCGCAGCGACATCTACAGCCTCGGCGTGCTGCTCCACGAGCTCCTCACCGGCCGCACCCCCTTCGACTCGAAGGAGCTCGAGTCCGGCGGACTGGACCACATGCGGCGCATCATCTGCGAACGCGAGGTTCCCCGCCCCTCCGCGGTGCTCGCCGCCTTGCCGCTTGAGCAGCTCCGCGCAGTCGCCAACCAGCACCGCTGCGATCCCGCTCGCCTCCTCGCCTCCATCCGCGGCGACCTCGACTGGATCGTGGCCACCGCCCTCGAGAAAGACCGGCGCCGCCGCTACGAGACCGCCTACGGCATGGCGATGGACATCCGCCGCTACCTCGCGAACGAACTCGTCGCCGCGCGCCCGCCCAGCCGTCTCTACCGCCTCGAAAAACTCTTCCGGCGCAATCGCGTCGTTTTTATCTCCGGCGCGCTCGTGCTGGTCACCTTGATCGCCGCGCTCGGCGTCTCGACCTGGCTGCTCCACCGCGAGCGCATCGCCCGGCGCGAGCAGGCCCGCCTGCTCGAACAGGCGGAGGTCGGCGAGAAAGTCGCGCAGGCCGCGGTGCGCTGGCTGAATTACCGCGATTCGGCCCAGGCCGACGCGATCCTGGACGGCATCGATCCAGCTCTCTTCCGCCCCTCGCTCGAATGCGCCACCGTGCTCGGCGAGGTGGGCCAGTGGCACGCCATCGCCGGACGATGGTCAAAAGCGGCCGAACGCTACGCCGCCTGCGCGCGCGTGCTCACGCGCGTCGACCCATCCGACACCGCCCAGGTCTCCTTCAGTCTCATGCCCGCCGGCACCGCGATCCGGGAGAACGGCGACCTCGCCCAATACGAGGCCTTCCGACGCGAAGCCGTCGACCGCTTCGCCCTCACCTCCAATCCCATGCCCGCGGAACAGGTCTTGAAGGCCAGCCTCCTCGCCCCCGCACCGCCCGAGTTTCTCGCCCGCCTCACTCCCCTCGAGGACGTCGTTCGCGCCACCTTCGAGGGCAGCGACCGCCGGGCCAGCGCCGACCCCTATCTCGACGCCTGGCGCAGCTTCGCCCTCGGGCTCCTCGCCTTCAGACGCGGGGACGCGGAAGGCGCCCTGCGCTGGAGCGAACGTTGCCTCTCCTACCAAAACATGGTCCCCGCGCGCATCGTTTCGGCGCAAATGGTCATGGCCCTGGCCCTCGAGCAACTCGGCCGGCGCGACGAGGCCGCGCGCCTGATCGCCGAAGGTCGTGCCGCGATAGAGGAGCGCTTCAAGACGCCCCTCGAGCCATGGGAACCGTCGGTGCAAACCCTCTGGTTCGACTGGATCAACGCCCGCATCCTGCTTCGCGAGGCCACCGCCTCGCTTACCGTCGACGACGGCGCCCGATCGGAAAAACAAGACGCCGCCGCCCGTTGATCGTCGGCCGGTGATCCGAATCGGAGGCCGGCCCGAGCTCCACGCACGAAACTCGACGAGCCGGACCGGTTTGTTTGCCCGATAGCGCATCGCCAAAACGGCGCCGCGACATCTCGCTTTCCAAGCCGCATTTGAGTGGCGGGCCGCGGCCGAAACGAAAAAAAGTCGGCCCGATTTGGCGCAAAGGAGCGAGGCTTTGCGTTCCTATACAACAAAGCCCCCCCCGGCCCCCACCCCGCCATGGCCTCGCCTCTCTTTACCCGTTGGTTCCAATCGCAGGTTTTTTCGCCCGGCTTCCGCATGCACCTCGTCCCCGACGACGCGAACGCGCCGTGGCAGGGCCCGGCTCCCTCGCAAAAGGTGCTCGTCGACTTTATCCGCCTCCGCCGACGCCTCGCCCCCTACGCCGACTCCTGCGGCGCCGGCCTGCCCGTCTCGAAAAAGGAGGCCGCGACCCGCTCCGCGCCAGCCACCCTCAACGACTATTCCCGCGCCGGGGAGCATCTGCACGCGCTCGCCTTCGGCCCCGCCATCCTCGTCCAACCCGCGCCCGCGACGGAAACCCACCTGCTTCGTCTGGCCCTGCCCTCCGGTTCCACCTGGATCGATTTCTGGACCGGAGCGGCCTATTCGGGAGGCCAAGTCCTGCGCACCCCGGCCCCGGTGGAGCTCCTTCCCATCTTCGTCCGCGCCGGCTCCATCGTGCCCATGGCGCCGCTCGAGCAAAAAGACGGCGAGCCCGAGGATCCCATCGAGGTCCGAGTCTACCCCGGCTCCGACGGATCCTTCACGCTTCAAGACAAGACGGGGCCGATCACTTTCGCGTGGAACGACCGGGCCAACACCCTCCGCATCGGCGGCCCCGTCCCCTGCGGCAAGACAGGCGCGCTCCGCCGTCGTTTCCATGTGGTGGTCGTCCGCACCGGCCGCGGCATCGGCCTCCACTCCCCCACCCGCCCCGATGGCGAGGCCACCTACTCGGGCGCGGAACTACACCTTGCCCTGCCTCCGGCGCCTCCGCGTCCTTTGACGCCGAAGGGCCTGGCCGCATCCGTCGAGGGCGGCAACTTGGTTATCTCCTGGCAGGCTCCCTGCGCCAGCGCGGTCTACCGGCTGAAGCGCGTCGTCGGCCCGGGCGGCCTCTACGAGGATCTCGCCTCGGCCCTCCCGGCGCCCCGCCACGTCATCCCGCTCTCGGCGATCGACCAGCCTTTCGAATGTGTCGTCACCGCGATGAATGCCGGGGGTGAAAGCTCGCCTTCCGCGCCGGTGAAAGTCACCGCGTCCGCCGCCACCGAGAAACGCAAATCCGCCCTTCGCCCCGCCCTCGCACCGCAACCTTCGCGCGGATTCGGCCATCCCGAAATCGTCCGGCAGGCGCAGCCCGCCCCCGCCGACTTGGTGGCCGGAGCCCGCTCGGTCTGGACCGCACCCTCGGGCCCGGGTCTTGTCGCCTCGCGCGCGTCCGGCGTCCACGCGTCGAATCCCCTCTATCCGCTCGCCAAGGCGAGCTGAGAACGGCGACGGCTCGGCTCGCCCCCTCGGCCCCGCGACCTCCCGCGCCGCTCGAGGCCTTCGCGAGGTCCGGCCCCGGGCCGCAAAATTTCGCCGCGTCGCGCGGCCCTTGGCGCAGTTCGCTCGCGATTCGCGTTTCTTCAGCCACTCCCCCTTTCCCCCGCCATCCCTTACCCCCACCCCGGGATGGACGCACGCGATGCGATTCGCCGTTCACGCGGCGCCCGCTTTTGCGCGCCCGCTTTCCGCCCGCCGGCTGCTTACCCCCAAGGCCCGGCGGACGGCCTCGTAAACCCAAAAAACATGCACCCCAACAACAACACCCCCTCGCGTCCCGGCCTCCGTCGGCGCTCCTCCGCCCCCTCCGTCCTCGCGCAAGCCGCCCGGACCTTCGCCCCGAAAAAATCGCGCGCCCTGCTCGCCCTCGTCGCCGCGCTCCCCGCCCTCGCCTGGGCCCAGGACCGCACCATCCTCTTCGGCGTCGCCGACGCCGGGGTCTCCAAGGCCATCACCGAGTGGGGCCTCGACACCGCCTGGCCCAGCTACGACAACATGTATCGAGGAATCGCCTACATGGGCCAGGACCAGGTCGATGTCGTGCGCATCGCCTTCCCCGTCAACGCCGCCCCGGTCAACGGAGCGCTCGCCTCCGCCCAGCTCGCGGACCTCACCAACCGCGTCAACCTCGCCAACCTCGCCGGCGCGGGAAAACCGGTCACCATCACCCCCGACAACGGCGCCGGCATCGACGCCTGGTTCCGAAACGGCAGCACCACCGAGGTCGTCCCCTCCCGCTGGGTGCAAAACATGGAGGCCTCGGTCCGCGCCCTCGCCGCCCAAGGCAAGACCGTCGTCTCCGCCTCCCCCTTCAACGAGCCCGACTACACCGCCTCGCCCGTCGGCCAGGGCACCGTCACCAACCTCTACGACATCCTCGGCCTCCTCGCGACCAGCGCCGACTTTTCCGGCGTGCCCCTCGCCGGCGCCAGCACCCTCAACTGCGACCAGGCCAACTCCTGGTATAACGTCGTCAAATCCCGCGTCTCCGAGGGCACCACCCACCAGCTCGCCGGCTCCTTCGACAACTACGCCTCCTTCTACCAAAACGTCCGCGCCAGCGGAGACCGCGCCATGAACGAGGAGGTCCACAACGTCGCCGAAGTGATCGTCGGCGCCGAATACGGCCTGCAGACCGGCATCTGGTGGGGCACCGCCGAGCTCGCCCGCGCCAGCTTCATCAAGAGCAACCAAGGCGTGCGCCTCGGCTACGCCGAACACCGCCCCAACTGGACCGCCGCCGCCGTCTACCGGGCGCCAAACGGCGCCGTGCAGGCCTTCGTCGGCTCCTCGGAGCGCCAGGCGGCCACCACCACCTACCGCTTCGTCTCCAAGGACCGCGACGTCTTCTTCGACGGCTACGGCCCCCAGCGCGACTACACCGTGACGCAGCCCGGCGGCACCGGCTATCAGGTCAACCAGCCCAACGCGGAAAAATTGGTTAACATCACCTGGGGCGCCGACGTGCAGCCCCCGATCAACGGCCGCTACGTCCTCGTGAACCGCAACAGCGGCAAGGTCATGGAAGTCGTCTCCGGCAGCACCGCCGACGGCGCCGACATCCGCCAGGCCACCTACACCGGCGCCACCAGCCAGCAGTGGGACGTCGTCCCGCTCGATTCGCGCACCGGCGGCGACTACAGCTACTTCAGCATCAAGGCCGCCCATTCCGGCAAGGCCGCCGACCTCCTCAACTGGTCCTACGGCGACGGCGCCGACATCATCCAGTGGCCCGCCGGCGCCACCAACGCCAACCAGCACTACTACCTCGAATACGTCGGCGACGGCTGGTTCACCATCCGCAATCGCTGGAGCACGAAGTGCCTCGATGTCGACAACGGCTCCACCGCCGACGGCGCCAACATCTTCCTCTGGTCCGGCACCGGCGGCTTAAACCAGCAGTGGCGACTCCTCCCCGTCGGCGCCGCCGTCGAGTTCGCCGCCCCCGCCGCGCCCGCCGGGCTCGTCGCCACCGCCAACGCCGTGTCGGTGAACCTCGTGTGGACCGCCAACACCGAGGCCGACCTCGCCGGCTACAACGTCTACCGCGCCACCACCTCGGGCGGCCCCTACAACCTGATCGCGCGCGGCCTGACCACGACCTCGTTCACCGACAAATCGGCCAACGTCGCCACGCCGTTCTACTACGTCGTGAAGGCCGTCGACCGCTCGCTCAACCGCTCGGCCTACTCCGCGCAGGTCTCCGCCACCCCGACCGCCGCCGCCACGCTCGTCGCCCGCTACAACTTCGACGGCAACACCGACGACGGCTCCGGCAACGCCAACCACGCCTCCGTCAACGGCGCCGCCACCTACGGCGCCGCGCGCGTGGGCGTCAACGCGTTCACCTTCGACGGCTCCACCCGGCACGTGAACCTGCCCTCCGACGTCGCGAGCTACAACCAGCTCACCGTCGCCGCCTGGGTCTACTGGAACGGCGGCGCCGCCTGGCAGCGCATCTTCGACTTCGGCAACGGCACCGACCAGTATCTGTTCCTCACGCCCGCCGCCTCCGGCGCCGGCCTGCGTTTCGCGATCAAGAACGGCGGCGCCGAACAGATGCTCAACGCCTCCGCCCTCGCCAGCGGCCAGTGGGTCCACGTTGCCGTCACGCTCGGTGCCTCGAGCGCCCAGCTTTACGTCAACGGCGCGCAGGTCGCCACCTCCACCGCGATCACGATCAAGCCCTCGGACTTCAAGCCCGTGCTCAACTACATCGGCAAGTCGCAGTGGCCCGACCCGCTCTTCAACGGCCGGATCGACGACTTCCGCATCTACAACTCCGCCCTCTCCGCCACCGCCGTCGCCGAGCTCGCCACCGGCGTCCCCGCGGGCACCTTCCGCCTGCAAAATCGCGCCAACGGCAAATGCCTCGACAACTACGGCGCCACCACCGACGGCGCCTCGGTGCTCCAGTATGACAGCGGCCCGAGCGCCAACCAGAAGTGGATCGTGTCCACCGTCACCGGCGGCTACCGCAAGCTCCAGTGCGTCACCGGCGGCAAGTTCCTCGACTCGCTCGGCAACACCGCCGACGGCTCGGTGATCGGCCAATGGACCGGCGGCTCCAGCAACAACCAGCAGTGGACCTTCACCTACACCGACTCCGGCTACTACAAGGTGATCAACCGCGCCAACGGCAAGTGCCTCGACACCGGCGGCTCCACCACCAACGGCACCGCCATGCAAAACTGGGGCAGCGGCGCCAGCTACAACCAGCAATGGCGCTTGGTCGACTGATCACGGCCCCGTCGCGACCTCCCGCAGCCCTCCGACTGCTCCCGCCTGGCCCAGCCCCCGCCCTCGCGATCCCTCGCGCCGGGCGGGGGCTTTTTTGCCCTGTTATCCCGGCGGCTGCCCGCTTCTGAACTTCAGAATCACGGGCGGGACGCCCGTGCCACGTGGCATGGGCGTCCCGCCCATGTCCGGGAAACATCCCCGTGCCATCAGCCGCTGGTGTTGCTCCGCCTCCCCCCGCGAGCGTGTTTCCACCCACTGGCAAAACATCGCTTCGCTGGCGCGCCCGCCGGCCAAATCCCGTTTCTTTCGTTGTGCCCGTCTCAGCGCCCCCACCCCGCCTCCGCCCCGGCCGCGCGCCGATCACCTCGGCCCTCCTCGCCCTCGCCTGCCTCGCTTTCGCCGAGGACGCCGCCGCGCAGGATCGCACCGTGCTCTTCGGCACCGCCGACGCCGGAGTTTCCAAGGCCATCACCGAGTGGGGCCTCGATACCGCCTGGCCCAGCTACGACAACATGCGCCGCGGCGTCATCTACATGGGCCAAGACCAGGTCGACCTCGTCCGCGTCGTTTTTCCCATGAACGCCGAGGTCGTGAACGGACAGCTCACCGCCGCGCAGCTCAACGACGTCGCCTATCGCGTCAGCCTCGCCAACCTCGCCGGCGCCAGCAAGCCCCTCGCCATGACCGCCGACACCGGCGCCGGCGTCGACGCCTGGTTCAAGAACGGCGCCCAAGTCATCCCCTCCCGCTGGATCGAGGCCATGGCCGCCGCCGCACGCGCCTACAAAGCCCAGGGCAAGACCATCGTCTCCGCCGCCCCTTTCAACGAGCCCGACTACGGCTGGAATCAGGGCACCACCGCCAATCTCTACGACATCCTCGGCCTCCTCCAGACCCACGCCGATTTCGCCGGCGTCGCTCTCGCCGGCGGCAGCACCCTCAATTGCGACGCCGCCGCCACCTGGTATAACGCCATCAACTCCCGCGTCACCGAAGGCACCACCCACCAGCTCGCCGGCGGCTTCGACGCCTACGCCGCTTTCTACCAAAGCGTCCGCGCCAGCGGCGACAAAGCCGTCAACGAGGAGCTGCACAACGTCGTCGAGGCCATAGTCGGCGCCGAATACGGCGTGCAAAGCGGCACCTGGTGGGCCTCCGTCGAGCTCGCCCGCTCCAGCTTCGTCAAAACCAACCAAGGCGTGCGCCTCGGCTACGCCGAACACCGCCCCAACTGGACCGCCGCCGCCGTCTACCGCGCCCCCACCGGCGCCGTGCAGGCCTTCGTCGGCGCCTCCGAACGCCAGGCGACCACCACCAGCTACCGTTTCTTCAACCGCGACCGGAAGGTCTTCTACGACGGCCAGGGCCCACGTTACGACCACACCGTCGTCATCCCCGGCGGCACCGGCTACGGCGTCGACCAACCCAACGCCGAAAAAGTCGTCAACGTCGCCTGGGGCGCCGACGTGCAGCCCGCGATCAACGGCCGCTACATCCTCGTGAACCGCAACAGCGGCAAGGTCATGGAGGTCGTCTCCGGCAGCACCGCCGACGGCGCCGACATCCGCCAAGGCATCTACTCCGGCGCCACCTACCAGCAGTGGGACGTCGTGCCGCTCGATTCGCGCAGCGGCGGCGACTTCAGCTACTTCACCATCAAGGCCGCCCACTCCGGCAAGGCCGCCGACCTCCTCAACTGGTCCTACGACGACGGCGGCGACATCATCCAATGGCCCTCCGGCGGCGGCAACCAGCATTGGTTTTTTGAAGACGTCGGCGACGGCTGGTTCTATCTCCGAAACCGCTGGAGCGGAAAATACCTCGATGTCTCCGGCGCCTCCACCGCGAACGGCGCGAACATCTTTCAATGGAGCGGCAACGCCGGCCTGAACCAGCAATGGCGCCTCCTCCCCGCCGGCGCCTCCGTCGAGTTCATCGCCCCCTCGACGCCGACCGGCCTCGCCGCCGTGGCGAACCCCGTCTCCGTCCGCCTCTCGTGGAACGCCGTCGCCGCCGCCGACCTCGCCGGCTACACCGTCCTCCGCTCCGAGACCTCCGGCTCCGGCTACGAGATCATCGCGCGCGATCTCGCCGCCACCGCCTTCGTCGACGAATCCGTCAAACCCGGCCGCGCCTATTACTACGTCGTCCGCGCCGTCGACCGCTCGCTCAACCGCTCCGCCTTGTCCGCGCAGGTCGCCGCCACGCCGACCGGCGCGCCCGCGCTCGTCGCCCGCTACGCCTTCGAGGGCGACACCCGCGACGCCGCCGACAACGGCAACGACGCCACCCTCTCCGACACCGCCGCCTACGGCGCCGGTCGCGTCGGCGCCTCCGCCCTCGTCCTCGACGGCTCGGGAAAACACGTGAACCTCCCGCCCACGCTCGCCCGGCACGACCAGCTCACCGTCGCCGCCTGGGTCTTCTGGAACGGCGGCGCCAGCTGGCAGCGCATCTTCGACTTCGGCAACGGCACCGACCAATACCTCTTCCTCACCCCCGCCGCCGCCGCCGCCGGCCTCCGCTTCGCGATCAAAAACGGCGGTGCCGAACAACAGCTCAACACCACCACTCTCCCCTCCGGCCAGTGGATCCACGTCGCCGTCACGCTCGGCGCGATCGGCGCCCGGCTCTACGTCAACGGAGCCCAGGTCGCCTCCTCCGCCGCGGTCACGATCAAGCCCTCCGACTTCAACCCGATGCTCAATTACATCGGCGACAGCCAGTTCCCCGCCGACCCCGGCTTCAACGGCCTCGTGGACGAGTTCCATATCTACAACTACGCTCTCGCCGCCTCCGATGTCGCCGCCCTCGCCGCCGGCACGCCTCCCGCGCCGACCGGTCTCAACGCCGCGCCCGGCCCGCTGCAAATCCTGCTCGCCTGGAGCGCCGTGCCCTACGCCACCGGCTACACCCTCAGATACGCCACCGCGAGCGGCGGCCCCTACTCCACGCTCTCCACCGGCTCGACCGCCACCGCCTACGTCCACGGCGGCCTGAGCTACGGGCAGCCCTACTACTACACGGTCGACGCCACCACGCTCGCCGGCACGAGCCCCGCCTCCACGCCGGTTTCCGCCACGCCGCAATCCGCGCTCATCACCGACGCGGAAACCGCCTCGGTGAAACTCGCACTCGCCGTCGCCGCCGACCAAAGCTCGACCGCCACGCTCACCATCCCCGGCTCCGTTCGCGGCCACAGCTATCAGGTTCAATACACCGACGACCTCCTTGCGTCGTGGACCAACATCGGCGTCGCGCAGTCCGGCACCGGCGCGGATCTCCTGCTCACGCTGCCCGCCATGCCGCCCAGCCCACGCGCCTTCTACCGCGTGGTGATCCAGCGCTAAAAATCGGTCCGAGGTGGGCGGGCGCGCCCCGGCATTTGGAGACGAGCCACGGGTCGAGGGCCGGCCCGTCCACCAAAAGCCCCAGGGCAGCCACCCTGGCGTTTATCCGCCTGCTTTTTTCGCGCGCCGCTTGACCCTCCCCTTGCCGGAGACCGCACGCTTTCCCTCGCCACCGAAAAATGTCCCTCGACTCCCACCTCTTCAGCATCGGCGAGTTTTCAAAAATCTCCGGCCTCACGATCAAAACCCTCCGGTTTTACGACGAGAACGGACTGCTCAAACCCGCCCGCGTCGATCCGGTCACCGGCTATCGCTTCTACGACGCGGCTTCGGCGGAGCGCGCCCGCGTCATCGCCCGGCTTCGCGAACTTCAGTTCCCGCTGGAGGCCATCGCCGGCATCCTCGCCGGCTGCGGCGACGAAGCGGACCTCCTCGGCCACTTCGAGCGCCAGCACCGCCTCATCCAGGAACGCCTGCGCACCGATCGCCGTCCCCGGTGACATCCACGTGCGCACGCTGCCCGCCGCCACCTGCCTCTGCGTGCTCCATCGCGGACCCTATTCCCAGCTCGGCCGCTCCTACAAAAAGGTCCTCGCCGAGGCGAAACGTCGCGGCGCCGCCATCATGCTTCCCACCCGGGAAATCTACATCAAGGGCCCCGGCATGATTTTTCGCGGCGACCCGCGCCGCTATTTGACCGAAATCCAGATCCCCCTCGCCCCATGAAACCCACGCCCGCCCGCACCTCGCGCCCGCCCTCGCGGGGCAAGAAAACCTGGCGCGAGAAACTCGCCGACGACAAGGACCTGCCCAAGGTCGTCGTCCTCGGAAAAGACCAGGCCGCGCGCCTCGGCGGAAAAACCTGCGCCATTCCCGCGCCGCGCGAGGTCGACGCCCTCATGCGCCGCGTGCCGCGCGGCAAGCTCACGACGATCAACGAACTTCGCCAGATGATCGCGCAAAGCCACGGAGCCGACATCGGCTGCCCGATCACCACCGGGATTTTCTCGTGGATCGCCGCCCAGGCCGCCGCGGAAGCCGAGGCCGCGGGCGCGACCGACATCACCCCCTACTGGCGCACGCTCAAGGCGAAGGGCGAACTCAATCCCAAATACCCCGGCGGCATCCCCGCCCTCACGAAGCGCCTCGAAGCCGAGGGCCACGTGGTCGTCCAAAAACGAAACCGCCACTTCGTGGAAAATTTCGAGCAGAGCCTGTCGCGCCCGTAGACGAGACGTTCGGCGCCCGCCCGCGCCCGGTGATCGAGCCCGGGTCCGAAATAAAGCTCGCTCGTCGCTGCGGCGATTGCGTAGTGCCTTGGTCGTCGGCTTCGGGCAGCCGCCAAAACAACCAATCCGCCATCCGCCCGTATTCAATATCTCACGACCAAATGTCTCTTTCGCGTAGCTTCGGCTACCGTCCTGAACGAAACCGCGAATTTCCTAGGACACAAGAAACGTGTCGACGCCGCCCCGACCTGGGGCGCATCGAAAGCGTCTTCTTGTGGGCTCTTCGCGGTGCCTGTTCAGGGACGCCAGTAGGTGCGTCCCTCTTTTTTGCCCAAATATCTCCGCCCGCCGCCCGCTAACACCTCCCAACATTTCCCATAATATTCCGCCGGCTGCGGTGTTATTCCATCGAGCCCCCGCCCGCTCGCTCTCCTCATTTTTCTCTTCGTCCCGCGCTCCA
>CBIHRE010000031.1:0-17044 GCA_966212385.1 uncultured Akkermansia sp.
CCGCGGAGGTCGGGTTCGTGCCGGAGGGATTCATTGATCGCGGCTACCGGGCGGATGGGAGTTTGATCCCGCGTGGCGAGCTAGGCGCGGTTTTGCACGACGAGCCGGCGGTCGTGGCGCAGGCCTTGGCGTTGGCACGTTCGGGTCGCGTGAAAACCCTCTGTGTGCATGGAGACGGACCGGATGCGGTGCGCCTGCTGGCCGCGGCGCGGGCGTCCTTGCTCGCGGATGGTTTCAGGATCGCGGCGCCGGCGGCGTGACTTTGGCGGGCTTGTCGTCCGCGAGTGGTCGGGTGGGGGTGAAGATCAGCGCCAGTCCGCCGCCCACGAGGAAGATCGAGTAAAAGGTGCCGCGGCTGAGCCCGAAAAGCAGCGAAACCCCCGCGTCCGGCTCACGAAACACCTCGTCGATCATGCGGACGACGGCATAGCCGATCAGAAACACGCCGGCGATCCGGCCGGGCGAGCGGCGGAGCAGGGGAGTGCGCCAGACGAGCCACTGCGTGAGACCGAGAAGCAGCAGCCCTTCGAGCGCCGCGGCGTAAAGTTGGGAGGGATGCCGTGGCGCGATCAACTCGACGGGGGTGCCGGGCTCGGCGCTCGCCGGGAAAATAACCGCCCACGGCACCCGGCTGGTTTTGCCCCAAAGCTCGCCGTTGATGAAGTTGGCCACGCGGCCGAAAAAAATCCCCGCCGGCGCCACGCTCACCACCAGGTCGCCCAAGTGTCGCCACGGCAGCCGAAAGCTCCGTCCGCACCACCAAAGCGCGACGGCCACCCCGATGAAGCCGCCGTGGCTGGCCATGCCGCCATCCCAGACGCGCAACAAAGTCACGGGATCGCGCCAAATGGTGTCCGGCTGGTAAAATACAAAGTAACCGAGACGTCCGCCCACGAGCACGCCGACGACGAGCGCGGTCATCAGGTCGCCGATTTGCTCCGCATTCGTCGGGGTAAGGCCCTTTTTCGCGTAACGCACCAACAGCCACCAGCCGGCGGCGAAGCCCGCGAGATAGGCCAGACCGTAGTAGCGGATACCGAAGCTTTCCGTAAAACGGTATAGGAAAGGGCTCCAATCGTGGACCCAGTAGGCGAGGAACGGATGCATGCGCGAGTCTGCGGTGTGTCTGTTTGATAAGGGGCTCACGACCCCAAAATTCACGGGAAAGCTTTCAGTTTCTCGCTCGTCATTGCCCTTGACGGTAAGGGCTCGTGCAAAAATGTTTCCCTCATTCCCCTATTTGCCCGCCCATGAAACTTCCCCTTCTCACCGCGGCCGCCTTGGCCGGGTTCGTTGCCCTGACTTCATCTGGATGTGCGCTCGTTACCAAAGGCCAAAAGCAGACGGTGATCGTCCGCTCCACGCCCGCCGGAGCCACGGCCAAGATCAACGGTATCGAAGTGGGGAAGACGCCCTTCCAAGTTAAGCTCCGTCGTGACGAGGTGTTCCGCGTGGATCTGGAAAAAAACGGTTTCGTTTCCGAGTCCGCCGTCCTCCTTCCCTCCTCGACCAACTACGACCATCGCTTCCTGCGCTGGGGCCTCGATTACGATCTCGGCTACGCGACCGACCTGGTTCCCGAGGAGCTCGATCTCCCTCTGACGCCCGCCCTCGCCGAGGTCACCGAGTCCGACCGTTTCGCCGCGATGACCGCCCAGATCGTGCGCGCCGACGCCATGCTTGCCAGCGGCGAGCTTTCCAAGGCCGACCACAAGTATCTCGTCGAGAAAATCGTGGCGACCTATCACCACGATTAAGTCACGAAACGCGCTCCGTTTTCCTTTTTCGAAAGACGCCCCGCCCGGGGCGTCTTTTTTGTTGCCCGCGTCACAAGCTGGGCAGCCTCTATCCGGCCTATTCCATGAGCGCCCTCCAACGCACTCCCCTCCGCGATTTTCACGCCGCCCGCGGCGCCCGTCTGGTGGACTTCGCCGGCTGGGAAATGCCCGTCCAATACCGCTCGATCCTCGAAGAGCACAAGGTCGTGCGGCGCGCCGCCGGTCTTTTCGACGTCAGCCACATGGGCGAGGTCGACGTGCGCGGCCCGCAGGCCCTCGAGTTTCTCGAGCGGCTCGTCACCAACGAGGTCGCGAAGCTCCATCCCGGGCGCGTGCTCTACTCGCCCATGTGCCGCGAGGACGGCGGCACGGTCGACGACCTGCTCGTCTACATGCGGGCGCCGCAGGACTACTTCCTCTGCATCAACGCCGGTAACATCGCCACCGATCTCGCTTGGATTCGTTCCCAGGCCGCCGCCTTCGACGTCGTCGTCACCGACCGCAGCGCGGACTACGCCCTGCTCGCGGTCCAAGGCCCTCGCACCGCCCAGATCGTGCAGTCGCTCACCGGCGCCAAGCTCGGCTCCGTCGGCTACTATCACTTTTGCGAAGGCACCGTGGCCGGCGTGCATTGCCTCATCAGCCGCACCGGCTACACCGGCGAGGACGGTTTCGAGCTCTACCACGCGGCCGGCGACGCCGTCGCCCTTGCCGAGGCCCTGCTCGCCGCCGGCCAGCCGCACGGGCTCGAACTCGCCGGTCTCGGCGCGCGCGACAGCCTGCGTCTCGAGGCCGGTTATCCGCTCTATGGTCATGAGCTCTCCGCCGAGCTCTCGCCGCTCACGGCGGGCCTGGGCTGGACGGTGAAGCTCAACAAGGCCCACCGCTGCATCGGACACGAGGCCTTGTTGCGTGAGAAAACCGAGGGCGGCGCGCGCAAGGTCGTCTTTTTCCGCACCGGCGACCGACGCATCGTCCGCGCCGACACGCCCGTGCTCGGCCCCGCCGGCACCCCGGTCGGACGCGTTCTTTCCGGCACCCTTTCGCCGATCCTCAACGAGGCCATCGGCTCCGCCTTGGTCGACACGCCCGCCCTCGCCGGCCCGCTCTCGGTCGACATCCGCGGCACAGCCATCGCCCTGAACTTGGTGAAGCCCCCTTTCGTGCCGCTCAAACAGGGCTAAGACTCCCTGCGACCCGCGAAAAACAGCCTTTCCCCGCGTCCGCTTCCTCGCTCCCCTCCCGACCTTACGACCATGAGCAACATTCCCGCCGACCTCCGCTACGCCAAGTCCCACGAGTGGCTGCGCCCCGCCGCCGATGGCACCGCCCTCGTCGGCATCACCGACTATGCCCAGTCAAGCCTCGGTGACATCACCTTCGTCCAACTGCCCAAGGTCGGCGCAACCCTCGCCGCCGGCGCCACTTTCGGCGTCGTCGAATCCGTGAAGGCCGCCTCCGACCTCTACGCACCCATCGCCTGCACCGTGCTCGAGGTCAACGGCGACCTCGACTCCGCGCCCGAGACCGTCAACCGCGAGCCCTACGGCGCCGGCTGGATGCTCAAGATCAAGCTCACCGGCCCCGTGCCCGCCGAACTTCTCGACGCCGCGGCCTACGCCGCGCACCTCGGCTGAGCCGCGCGTAACCGAAACCTTCCGGTTTCGTCTCTCTTCGCCGCCTCGGAAATGGGCGGCGATTTTTTTTGCCGGGACTTGCGAAGCCGTCGCCCCCATTGCCCAGTGGCGGCATGAAGTGGGCTCCCGTTTCTTTGATCCTCCTGCTTGCCGTCGGGTTTTTTCCCGCCTGCAAACGCGCCGCGCGCGAGGCGGTCCCCGGCGCCTCCGCCCGCACGCCGCAACGCGTCGAGGTGGTGGCGCTCGCCCGTGACGACCTACGCGAGACGCTTGAGGTCACGGGCAGCCTGGAGGCCAACGAATCTATCTCCATCCAGCCTGAGCTCTCCGGCATCGTCCGTGAGATCGCTTTCGCCGAGGGGCAAGCCGTTGAAAAAGGCGCGCTGCTCGCCCGGCTCGACGACGCGGAGTTGCGCGCGCAGGTCGCCGAGGCCGAGGCCCGCGCCGATCTCGCCCGCGTCAACCGCGAGCGCGCCGACTCCCTCGCCAAGGACCGCACCCTCGCGCAGGCCGAGATCGACCAGGTGCGCAGCGAGGAACGCGCCGCCGTCGCCGCGCTCGAGTTGCTCCGCGTCCGCCTCGCCCGCACTCGCATCGTCGCCCCGGTTTCCGGCGTGCTCGGCGCCCGCCGTCTTGCCGTCGGCGACTACGCCACGCCGGCCTCCGTGCTCACGACGCTCGACGATTTGTCCGTGTTGAAGGTCTCCTTCCGCGTTCCCGAGCGCAGCATCCCCTTGGTCAAACCAGGCACCCGGGTGACGGCGCGCATCCGCGTCGGCGCCGAGATCCGCCCGGTCGAGGCCGAGGGCGAGGTGTTTTTCGTCAGCGCCAGCATCGACCCCGCCGTGCGCGCCAGCGAGGTGAAGGCCATCCTGCGCGATCCGCCGCCCGCGTTGCGCCCTGGCATGTTCGCCTCGGTCCGCATCCTTTTGTCGACGCGCCGGCAGGTGCTCGTCGCGCCGGAGGCCGCCTTGCTCGCGGGCGTCCGAGGCGTGCAACTGATCGCGGTCGCGGAAAAAGACGGCCAGCCCGTCGCCCGCTACGTCAACGTGCAGACCGGCCTGCGCGTCGGGCCGCGCGTGGAGGTGCGCCCGGTTGCCCCTGATACGCTGGAGGCCGGCGAGCGCATCGTGGCCTCGGGCGTCGGCGCGCTCGTGCTGTTCCCCGGAGCTCCGCTCGCCCCGGTGCCGGCCCACGTGGAGATGAAGCCCCTCGGAAGCGACGCGCCATGATCCTCTCCGATCTCTCGATCCGCCGGCCGGTCATCTGCATCGTGCTCTCCGTGCTCATCGTCACGGTGGGCCTGCTGTCCTTCCGCTCCTTGCCCATCCGCGAGTATCCCGACATCGACGCGCCGGTCGTGTCGGTCTCCACCCGATACCCGGGGGCCGCCGCCGAGGTGGTCGAGACGCAGATCACCGATCCGCTCGAGGAGCAGCTCAGCGCCATCGACGGCGTGCGCCTCATGCGCTCCGACTCGGCGGAGGAGCGTTCCACGATCACGCTCGAGTTTACCCTCGACCGCAACGTCGACTCCGCCGCGAACGACGTGCGCGATCGAGTGGGCCGCGCCATCGACCGGCTCCCCGACGAAGTCGACGCTCCCGAGGTGTCCAAGGCCGACGCCGACGACGATCCCATCATCGTCCTTTCCCTCAACTCGCCGCGCATGTCGCGCCTGGAGCTGACCGAGCTCGCGGACCGGATCGCGGTGCAGCGACTCCAGACCATCCCGGGCGTCTCGCAGGTCGATTTGCGCGGCCAGCGCTACGCGATGCGTCTCTGGGTCGACGCCGAGCGGCTCGCGGCCCAAGGGCTCACCGTGGCGGACGTCGAGTCCGCGCTCCGCGCGCAAAACGTCGACGTGCCCAGCGGGCGCATCGAGTCGCGTTCGCGCGAGTTTCCCGTGCGGCTCGAGGGGCGTCTCGCGGAGGTTTCCGATTTCGAGAGCCTCGTCGTCGCGACGCGCGAAAACTACCAGGTGAAATTCCGCGACGTCGGCCGCGTGGAGCTGGGCGCGAGCGAATACCGCAGCGACAACCGTTTCAACGGTCGCAACAACGTCGCCGTCCGCGTGCTTCGCCAGTCGCAGGCCAACCTCCTCGACGTCGCGGCCGCGGTCAAAGCGGCGATCCCCGAGATCAAGCGCAACCTGCCCACCGACGTGAACGTCGAGATCGCCTACGACACGAGCGTCTTCGTCGAGCGCTCGGTCCGCGAGGTCTACCACACGCTCATCGAGGCCTGCGTGCTCGTGGTCATCACGATCTTCGCCTTCCTGCGCGATTGGCGCGCGACCTTCGTCCCGCTGCTCGCGATCCCGGTGTCGCTCGTCGGCGCCTTCGCCGCCATGTCGTGGCTCGGCTTCAGCCTCAACCTCCTCACCTTGCTCGCGCTCGTGCTCGCCGTCGGCCTCGTGGTCGACGACGCGATCGTGATGCTGGAAAACATCTACCGCCGCATCGAGGGCGGCGAGGAGCCCGTGCGCGCCGCCGTCTTCGGCGCGCGGCAGATGGCCTTCGCGATCATCGCCACCACGCTCGTGCTGATCTCGGTGTTCGTTCCCGTCGCCTTCCAAAAGGGCAACACGGGCCGCCTCTTCTACGAATTCGGAATCACGCTCGCCTTGGCCGTCACGGTTTCCGGCGTCGTGGCGCTCACGCTCACGCCGATGCTCTGCTCGCGCATGCTGCGTTTCCGACGCGGCGCCGACGGGCACGCCGAGCACGGCTGGCTGCACCGGCGCACCGAGCCGTTTTTCCAGTGGTTCAACGCCTCTTTCTCGCGCGCGCTGGATTTTGCTCTGCGCCGTCGCTTCCTGGTGCTCGTCGGGACGCTTCTATTCACGGCGGGCGGGTTTTGGAGCTTCACCCAGCTTCAGCGCGAACTCACGCCCGAGGAGGATCGCGGCCTGTTCCGCCTGGTCATGAATTTCCCGCTCGGCTCCAGCCCGGTTTACGCGTCGTCCTACGCGAGCGAAGTCGAGAAAGTGCTCGCGGCCACGCCCGAGGTGGACCGCTGGTTTCGCAGCACGGGCGGAGGCGGCGGAGGCGGTGGCGCGAGCCGGGGCATGGCCTTTGTCACCCTCAAGTCCTGGGAAGATCGCGACCGTTCGACGCAGCAGGTGATCCGCGAGTTGCGGACCAAGCTTCGCGACAACACCGGCGCGCTCGTCATCGCCTCCCCGGTGCGCCCGCTCGGCGGGCGGCGCAGCAGCTCGGGCGGCGTGCAACTCGTGCTGCAAGGCTCCGATTACCAGGAGCTGCGCACCACGGCGGACAAGTTTCTCGAGGAGCTGCGCGGCAGCGCCGTGCTCGGGCAGATCCGCGTCGAGCCTCAGCCCAACAAGCCGCAACTCGACGTCATCATCGACCGCGAGCGCGCCGCCGACCTCGGCGTGCCGGTGGCAAGCATCGCGACGACGCTCGAGTCGCTCTTCGGCGGGCGGCAGGTCACCCGCTTCCGCCGGGCGGCGGAGGAATACGATGTCATCGTGCAAATGTCGGAGGAAAGCCGGGTGCAGCCCTCCGATCTTTCCTCGATCTACGTGCGCGGCGCGGGCGGCCGTCTGGTTCAGCTCAGCAATCTCGTCGACGCCCGCGAATCCGTGGTGCCGGAGGCCTTCCCGCACCTGGACCGCCAACGCTCGATCACGATCAGCGGCCAGCTCGCGGCCGGCCGCACGCAGGGCGACGGTGTGGCGGAGTTCGAGGCGGCTGCTAAGCGGATCCTGCCGGCCACCATCCGCACGGCCTGGGAGGGCGAGACGCGCGAGTTTGTCGAAAGTTCAAGCGACGCGTGGATGCTTTTCGCGCTGGCGCTGTTGTTCACCTTTCTCGTGCTCGCGGCCCAGTTCGAGTCGTGGATTCACCCGGTTACGATTTTCTCCGGCGTCTTCATCGCCATCGCGGGCGGCTTGCTCGTGCTCTATCTCAGCCGCTTCTGGGGCGCGCCGATGACCGATAATCTCTTCTCGCGCTTCGGTCTGATCATGCTGATCGGCCTCGTGGCGAAGAACGGCATCCTGATCGTGGAGTTCGCCAACGAGCTTCAGCTCGAGGGGCGTTCGGCGGCCCGCGCGGCCTACGAGGCGGCGACGCTACGCTTCCGACCCATCTTGATGACCTCGATCGCCACGATTCTTGGCGCGGTGCCGCTCGCCGTGGCCAGCGGCGCCGGCGCGGAGTCGCGCAATCCGCTCGGGCTCGTGATCGTCGGCGGGCTGGGGCTTTCGACCATCATCACCCTCTTCGTGATTCCGATCGTCTACGTCTTGATGGACGCCGCCTGCGTGCGCGCGACCGGCAAGGGCAGCGCCAGCGGGCTGAAGCGCTCCGCCGAGATCGGACGGGAGGTGGCGGCGGCGGAGCGCGAAACGGCGGGCGTCTGATGCGGAGTTGCGGGCCGGCCGCGCTTGCGCATCTTGGCGCCCATGAACCGCCGCATCGCCGCCGCTCTCTTCGGTGCCATCGTCGCTCTTTTCGCCCTGCCGGCCTGCACCACGGTGCAGGAAACCGGACGGAAACAACTTAACTTCGTTTCGGACGACCAAGCCGCCTCCATGGGCGTGGAGGCTTTCTCTTCGATCAAGAAGCAGGAGAAAATTTCCACCGACCCGGCGATGAACGCCCGCATCCAACGCATCGGAAAACGGATCGCCGCCGCCGTCGGCCGCGATTTGCCCAACGCGCAGTGGGAGTTCGTCGTTTTTGAATCCGATCAAATCAACGCCTTCGCGTTGCCCGGCGGAAAAGTCGGCGTCTACACCGCCCTCATCAAGCTGGCGGACAGCGACGACGAGATCGCGGTGGTCATGGGCCACGAGGTCGCGCACGTGAGCAGCCGCCACGGCTCGGAACGCCAGTCGCAGGCGATGCTTGTCGGCCTCGGCGGCGCGGCGCTCGCCATCGGAACCGAGAAAGACAAGAACCAGCAGTATTACATGCTGGCTTACGGACTCACCAGCACGCTCGGCACGCTGAAGTATTCGCGAGACCACGAGCGCGAGGCCGATGCGGTGGGGCTCCAGTTTGCCGCGCGCGCCGGCTACGACCCGCGGGCGGCGGCGAGTTTCTGGCGCAAGATGGCGGCCAAGGAGACGGGCGGTCGCCCCCCGGCCTGGCTCTCCACCCACCCGCCCTCCGAGGAGCGCATCGAGACGCTCGAGCGCCTCGCTCCCGGGCTGATGCCGGTCTACCAGCAGGCGAAGGCCAACCTCGCCGCAGGCGGGGCGCCGGCGCGCGCGACCGCGGCCCCGGCCGCCCCCGCAGCCGCGTCGGGCCCCACTGCCAAGAAGGCGGCGACCGCGACCGAGCAGCAGGAGCTCGACAAGTTTCTCGGCCGATAAGGCGCCGGCGGGCGCTTTTGCCTTTCGGTCGGCGGAAAGGCGCTTTGTCTTGGGCGCATGTTTGATCCCGTCGAAGCCCTGAAGGAATTCATCCGCCACCCCAGCGTCTCCGCCGACCCGGCCTTCAAGACCGGCATGGCCGGCGCCCGAGATTTCATCGCCGGGCTGCTCGGCAAAATCGGCTTTTCGGTCGAGGTGGTGCCGACTCCCCTGCACCCGGTGATTTTGGCCGAGCGCAAGGGTCCGGAGTCCTGGCCGCACGTCATCATCTACGGCCATTACGACGTGCAGCCGGCCGATCCGCTCAATCTCTGGACTAGCGCGGCCTTCGAGCCACAGATCCGCGGCGAGCGGCTCTACGGGCGCGGCGCGGCGGACAACAAGGGCCCGCTTCTCGTGCACGTGACCGCGGTCGCGCGTCTACTTGAGCGCCGTCCTGATCTTCCCTTGCGGATCACCTTCATGATCGAGGGTGAGGAAGAGATGGGCAGCCCCAGCTTCCCGGCTTTTCTCGACGCCTATGCGCCCCGCCTGCGCAAGGCGGACTTCGTGCTGCTCTCCGACACGGGCAGCCCCCGCGAAGACCAGATCGTCATCACCTGCGGCCTGCGCGGGCTCGTGCTCTTTGACGTGGAGGTCACCGGCGCGCGCACCGATCTTCACTCGGGCCTCCATGGCGGCGTGTTGCGCAACCCGATCCAGGCGCTGGCCGAGCTTTGCTCGACGCTGCACGACGCCGACGGACGCGTGAACGTGCCCGGATTCTACGACGACGTGTTGCCCGTCGAGGCGTGGGAGCGCGAGCAGTTGGCGCGTTTTGGCCAGAGCGAGGAGCAATACCGCGAGTTTCTCGGCATCCCCGCCTTTTACACGCACAAGGGCTACACGCCATTCGAGGCCACGCGTTTCCTGCCCACGCTGGAGTTCAACGGCATCGGCGGCGGCTACCAAGGCGAGGGCACGAAGACGGTGATCCCGAGCAAGGCCTTCGTGAAGATCAGCTGCCGGCTGGTCGCGAACCAGAACCCGGAAAAGACCCGCGCCTTGCTCTACAAGACCATCGCGGAGCGGATGCCGAAGGACGTGAGCTACCGCATCGTCGACCAGCATCAGGGCACGCCCTACGTGGTGGTGCCGCCGGATCGGGCCAACACGCCCAAGGACCAGTCGCCGGTGCTGGCGCGCGCGTTCCGTTCGGCCGACGCGGCGATCTCGGAGGTTTTCGGCAAGGCGCCGCTCTATTTGCGCGAAGGCGGCAGCGTGCCGATCATTGCCGACATCCGGCGGGTGCTCGGGCTGGATTCCGTGATGATGGGCCTCTTCCTCCCCGAGGACAACCTGCACGCGCCCAACGAGAGTTTCCATCTCGGCGTGATGCGCAAAGGCATCGCCGCCTCGGAAAAGATCCTCGAAGGCGTGGCGGCGGGCGGCCGCTGAGATCAGTCACCGCGTGAATTGAAACCAAAGGGTGGGCGTGCGCGTCCCCGCGCACGCGGATCGGGCGGGGGGGAGTGCGAGGCTCCGTTTGCAAACCACGGGCGGAGGGACCCGCCCGTCCACCTAAAAGGTCAAAGCGGCAGGAATTGGTATGAGCTCAGCCCGCCGCGGTGCGCTCTCCGGGCTCAAAGCACGAGCGAGTCGCCCGAACGCAGAGCCTGCACGCGATGGCCGCGTTTGGCGGCGGCCTCGGCGAAGGCGTCGGGGTCCTGGGCGATGGGCGGCCAGGTGTTGTAGTGCATGGGCACGGCGAGGCGGGGCTTGAGGAGATCGAGCGCGTCGAGGGCGTCCTCGGGACCCATGGTGAAGTTGTCGCCGATGGGGAGCAGCGCGGCGTCGAGCCCGCCCTTCGCGATGAGCTGCATGTCGAGGAAGAGCGCGGTGTCGCCGGCGTGGTAGAGGCGCTTGCCGTCGGCCTCGACGAGGATGCCGCAGGGCACGCCCATGTAGATGGGGTTGAGTCCCGCGTTGAGCGAGGAGGTGTGGTGGGCGATGGTGAGTTTGACGCGGCCGAAGGGAAATTTGTGCGCGCCGCCGGGATTCATCCCGTGGGCCTTGGCGCCCTTGGCGGCGTAGTATTCGGCGATCTCGTAGTTGGCGACGATGGTGGCGTCGTTGGCCTTGGCGATGTCGAGCGCGTCGCCGGTGTGGTCCTCGTGGCCGTGGGAAAGCAGGATGAAGTCGCACTTCACGTCGGCGGCGAGGATCTTGGCCTGGCTGTTGCCGGTGAGGAAAGGGTCGATCACGAGGCGCGCGCCGGCGGTCTCGACGAGGAAACAGGAGTGGCCGTGGTAGGTGATTTTCATGGGATAAGGGCTGCCAAAACCGTGGGCATGGAGTGGCGGCTGTAAACGGTTAGCCGCGTTTTTCGGGCAGGTGCGGCGACGATTGACGCAGCCGAGCGCCGAGGCCTCCTTGGCGGGCATGTGGAAGCTCCAACACCGCGCGTATCGGCTGCCGTTTCGTCAGACGGTGCGGACGGCGCATGGGCCTTGGGCGGAACGCGAGGGCTTCTTAATCCGCGCTGAGCGCGAGGTGGAGGGGCGGACGGTCGTGGGCTGGGGCGAGGCGGCGCCGATTCCGTGGTTCGGAACCGAGACGGTAGCCGAAGCCGCCGCAGCGCTGGCCGGACTCGAGGGACGCGCGGAAACGATCGCCGACGCTTTGGCGCGCGTGCCGGCGAGATGCGCGAGCGTGCGCGCGGGGCTTGCGGCGGCGCTAGGAGCGGAGAACGCGGAGCAGGGATCGGGGAGCCGGAGCGGCGCGGGCGCGGATGCGGTGAAGTTCTTGCCGATTGCGGGGCTCTTGCCGGCGGGCCGCGCGGCGCTGGAGGCGGTGGAGCCGCGGCTGGAGCTCGGGTTCCGGGTTTTCAAGTGGAAGGTTGGCGTGCTGCCGGCGCCGGACGAGTGGGCCTTGCTCGACGATCTGCTCGGCCGCCTGCCAAACGGAGCGAAGCTTCGGCTCGACGCCAATGGCGCCTGGGATCGTCGCACGTCGGAGCGCTGGCTGGAGCGCGCGGCGGAGCGTCCGATCGAATACGTGGAGCAGCCGATCGCGCCGGAGACACGCGGATCGGAGGACTTGTTGCACGGGCTGGCGGAGGATTATCCGGTGAAGATCGCTCTCGATGAATCGGTGAACGGTGCAGACGACGTGGAGCGTTGGCTCGCGGCCGACTGGCGCGGCGTGTGGATATTGAAGCCTGCGTTGATCGGTGACCCGGAGCCGGCGCTCGCGAGGCTCGCCAAAGCGGGCGCGGACGTCGTTTTCGGGTCGGCGTTGGAGACGGCGATCGGCGCGCGTGCCGCGTTAAGGCTGGCTTTCGCTTGGGCGGAGGCGCGCGGTGTCGACGCGGCTTCGCGACGCGCCTTGGGTTTTGGCGTGTGGCCGCTGTTTCAGGACGAGCGGGCGAACGCGTCGCTCGCGGGGGTCTTCGTGCGGCGCGAGGATGTGGAGCGGATCAACCCGGAGGCCTTGTGGAACGCGTTGAGTTGATCGCGGCGTTGCGGGAGTTCGCAGGCGACGCCTTGGTTGAGCGGGACGGAGCCTGCTTTCTGATCGATCCCGGCTGGGGCGGGCGCGAGCGCGCGCAATGGGCCGCGTTGGCGGAGCGGCAACCGGTGGACTGGGACGGAGCGCGCGGCTGGCTCTGCATCCCGACCGGCGGCTCCTCGGGCGCGATGAAGCTCGCCCGGCACGACGAGCGGACTATTGGCGCGGCGGTGGCGGGCTTTCGCGCGCATTTTGGCGTGGAGCGGGTGAACGCGATCGGGCTCCTGCCTGCCTGGCACGTCAGCGGATTGATGGCTTGGGCGCGGTGTCGTTTCACGGGAGGAAGTTACCGGGCCTGTGATTGGAAACGCGTGGAGCGCGGCGAACGGCCGGGACCAGCGACGGACGGAAACGAGTTTCTTTCGCTCGTGCCGACGCAGCTTGCGCGGTTGCTGAACGATGCGGCGGCCGTGGCGTGGTTGCGCGGATTTCACGCCGTGCTGATCGGCGGCGGGCCGGCATGGCCGGAGTTGAGGGAGCGCGCGCGGGCCGAGCGGCTGCCCTTGGCGTTTTCCTACGGGATGACGGAGACGGCGGCGCTCGTGGCGGCGCAGCGGCCGGAGGAGTTTTTGGCCGGCGACGATTCCAGCGGATGCGCCCTGCCGCACGCGCGGCTCGCGGCGGATGAGGACGGCCGAATCGCGATCGTCGCGGAGTCCTTGTTTTTCGGATACTGGCCGGAGACTCGCGCGTCGGGGCCGTGGCGGACAGATGATCTGGGAGAAGTCGACGGAGCGGGACGGTTGTGGGTGCGCGGGCGGGCGGATGCCTTGATTATCAGCGGCGGAGAAAAGGTAAACCCCGCCGAGGTGGAGGACGCGCTGCGGGCCGCGGGCGGATCTGAGTTGTTGGATGCCGCGGTAGTGGGCGTGCTACATCCGGAGTGGGGGAGCGAGGTGGTGGCGCTTTATCTGGCGGAGGCGGATATCGAAGAAAAGCTGCGTGCAGGCGTGGCGCTCGCGCTCGCTCCGGCCAAGCGTCCGAAACGCTACGTCGCCGTGCCTGCGGATCGCTGGCCGCGCGACGCCCGCGGGAAGCTCAACCGCGCGGTCCTTGCGGACTTGGCAGCGAGGGCGGGCGAGGCTTGAGTGCGGGCATGGAGTTTTCGCATCTCGAACAAATCTTCGGCGCCCTGCAGGGGGCGGAGGTGCGCTACTTGGTGGTCGGCGGCATGGCGGTGATAGCCCATGGCTATGTGCGGACGACGAAAGACATCGATTTGGTGATCGCGCTCGAACCCGATAACCTCCGCCGGGCGCTGTCGGCGCTCACCGAAATAGGCTATCGCCCTAAAATCCCGGTGTCTGCCGCGGATTTTGCCGATCCGGCCAAGCGTGAGGCGTGGGTGCGGGACAAGGGAATGGTGGTCTTTCAGCTGATCAGCGACCGTTTCCGCTTCGAGCCTTTGGATATTTTTGTGACCGAGCCTTTTGATTTCTCGGCGGAATATGAGAAGGCGGTTTGGAAGCAAGTGAACCAAGACGTGGCGGTTCCGATCGTGGGCGTGAAACAGCTTCTGGACATGAAGCGCGCCGCGGCGCGTCCGCAGGACCTTGCCGATATCGCCGAGCTGCTCAGCTTAGGTGGAGACGATGAAACCCGGAAGTGAATCGACAGGTTGGAAAAGCGGCGGCTGGGGCGATCACGCGAAGCTTCGTCGCGAGCTTTCCCGCGAGATGACGTTCGCGGAGCGGCTGCGTTGGCTGGAAGGCGCCACGCGTAGCGGCCGGATCTTGCGCGACGCGCCCGTTGTGCCGCCGCCGGCGTTTGCGCGCCGAAAGGCTGGCTGATCAAGCGCCGTCGACCCACGCCGCCAGCGCGGGCGGCAGAGCCTGCCGTTCGCGCGTGGCGGAGGCGATGCACACGTGTTCGGTGCGCGCGACCGCGGCGCGTTTTTCCCCGGCCGCGGAGCCGGGGGCGGGGAGCTTCCAGAGCATGAACTCCAGCGTGAAGCTGTTTTCGGACACGCGGCGCGGCGTCACCTCGACGCGGACTTTGTCCCCGCAGGCCAGGGGCCGGAGGTAGGAGCACTCGCTCTTGGCGATGGGGACGATGACTCCGTGATCGGAAAAAAAGGTCGCGAGCGGCACGCCGGCGGCGGCGAGAGCCTCCTCGTAGGCCTCGTGGCAGATCGCCAGGTAGCGGGCGAAGAAGACGATGCCGGCGGCGTCGGTGTCGGAAAAATGGATGGTGCGCGCGTAGTCGAAGGGCATGGCGACGCGGCCATGCAAACGGGGCGGGGCGCGGATGTCCACCCGCGCCCTTTGCGGCCTTGCCTCGGCAGGCGAGGGGGGCCTGAGTCGTCTGCCCGCCAAGTCTCCATGTGGAATCTGCCCAATCTTCTCACGCTCTCGCGCATCCCGCTGATGTTTGTGATCGTGGGCTTGATGTGGGTCGACAACGAGCTGGCGGAGTGGACCGGCGCGGCGACTTTGGCCTTCTGGCTTTTCATCGCGGCGGCGATCACCGACTGGCTCGACGGCTCGATCGCGCGCAAACGAGGGATCGTCTCGAACTTCGGCAAGTTCATGGACGCTTTGACCGACAAGGTTCTCGTTCTCGGCATCATGGTGGCTTTGGTCCGGCATGATCCGGATTTGCCGGTGACCTTCGTGCTGCTGACTTTGGGGCGCGAGTTTATGGTCTCCGGCATGCGCATGGTCGTCGCGGCCAAGGGCGTTGTGGTGCCGGCGGACAGCGGCGGAAAGATCAAGACGGTCACCCAGATGATCGCGATCGGCTGCCTCCTCGCCACGCCGATGCTCGAAAACGATTTCACCCTGTGGTTCGGCGTCGCGATGCACCCGCTGTCCGAGTGGGTTCACACGGCTGGCCTCATCGCCTTTGTGCTCGGGACTTTTTTGGCCGTCTGGTCGGGCTACCGTTACCTGCGTCGCAACTGGGCGCTTTTTACCGAATGATCCGTGGTCAGCCCTTGTGGCCGAAGTTTCTCCCGACGCGCTGGGTCGTGAATCTCGCGATGCTGGGACCGCTTGGCCGCGTGCGTCGCGGGCCGGGCACGGTCGGCTCCTTCGCGGGACTGCTTTATTTCACGGTGTTCTTCGCGATGTTGCCGGAACCGCATGCGTGGTGGCTGACGATCGTGCTGAGCGTGCCTGCGCTTTATCTGGCGGTGGCGATTTGCGGCGAGGCGGAGTTCCGGCTCGGGCAACGCGACCCGGGGGGCGTGATTCTCGACGAATTCGTGGTGATGCCGCTTTGCTTTCTCGGTTGGCGCGGGCTGCCGGCGGAGTGGGTGGAGCATTGGCCTTGGGCGATCCTGCTCGGCGGCTTCGCGCTCTTCCGGCTCTTCGACATCGCCAAGCCGCTCGGCATCTCCCGCCTGCAATCCTTGCCCGGCGGCTGGGGCGTGGTGGCGGACGATTTCGCGGCCGCGCTGGCCTCCTGTGCGACGCTGCACGCGGCGGGCTGCGCTTGGCGCATTTGGGGCTGAACGGGCCTTGTTGGTTCTTCTCAACCGGCTGTCCCCGGAATGGCGAGGGGGATGCTGGGGGGGGGAATTCCCCGCTTTGGATTCGGTGCAAGTGGCGGGGGTCCTGCGGCTTGACCGGATTGCATGAATAAAGATCATGGCTGCGTGAAGTTACCCCGGCCCAGTCTTCGCCTGGCGTTGACCGTTTTGGTGGTTTGGTCGGTGGGCGTGTTGGGCGGGCTGGGCGCCTACACTTTTCACTACGCCGAGGGGCTTTCGTATTTTTCCAACAATCCGAAGGCCTGCGTGAACTGCCACATCATGCGCGAGCAGTATGACGGCTGGTTAAAGTCTCCACATCATGCCGTCGCCACCTGCAACGACTGCCACACGCCGCACTCCTTTATCCCGAAATACTTGAGCAAGGCGGAAAACGGCTTCTGGCACTCGAAGGGTTTCACGCTTCAGGACTTTCACGAGCCGATCATGATCCGCCCGCACAATTCGGCGGTGCTTCAGAAAAACTGCGTCGGTTGCCACACCGCTCTGCTCGATGAGCTCAACCCCCACGCCGGCGACGCCCGCCGCATGCTCGACTGCGTGCATTGCCACCGCGAGGTCGGGCACGGGCCCATGAAGTGAACGCGCCTCTTTTCCCGCAGCCAATATAGCGACCAGGAACCCCTTTAAACCGACCTGCGCCATGAACACGCCTCCGTCCGATCCTCGCACTCCCGAATCCACCGCGACCGCCGGCGGAGGTCGGCGTTATATCGGATGGCTCGCGGCGCTGCTTGTCGTCTCCGCGGTGGCGACCTTCGCGGTGTTATTGCTCTACCAAAACATCGTGACGCGAAAAGCCGAGGCCACGCAGCACGTGTTCCGCGTCGTGGACGTTGACGACAACACCGTCGATCCCGCGCTTTGGGGCAAAAACTACCCGCGCCAATACGACAGTTACAAACGCACCGTCGACATCGTGCGCACCAAGCACGGCGGCAGCGAGGCCTTCCAGAAGCTGGACGAGTTTCCCGTCTGGCGGCGCATCTTCGCGGGCTACGCCTTCGGCGTCGATTATCGCGAGGAGCGCGGCCACGCCTACATGTTGCAGGATCAGCTCGAGACGGAACGCGTGACGAAGTTCAAGCAGCCCGGATCCTGCCTGCATTGCCACGCATCCGTCATCCCCGCCTACATGCAGGCCGGTCTCGCCGCCGGCGCGCCCGCCGGCAAGGAGCACCGCGAGGAGCAGATCCGAAAGGGTTTCGAGACCATGTGCGCCATGCCCTACGTGGAGGCG
>CBIHRE010000032.1:0-16850 GCA_966212385.1 uncultured Akkermansia sp.
CGCAAAGCCCCTGCCGCGCGGCGCTCCCGCGGCGCCCGCATCACTCGCAAGGAAGTCGACGCACGCTATGATCGCGCCAAGGAGCTCGCCCGCGCCGGTTCCCATGCGGAGGCGCTGGCCGACTTTCTTTGGTGTTACGACGAAGGCATGGTCGCGATCGTCAGCTTCACCGGCGTGCGACAGAGCTTTCTTCTTAGCGAGGTAGCCTCTTTGGGCAGGGTCTATCCGCCCGCGTTGCAGGCGCTCCGCTCTCGACGCGACGCCGCCGAACAAGCGATCGCTTCCGATCCCTTCGCCGCCAAAGGGCTGTCGGAGTATGCGAGCCTGAATCACTATCTGAAGGAGGACGAAAAGACCTTGGCGCTTTTTGAGCGGATACCTGCGGGCGACCGACGGAGAGCGCGATTTGGCCTTTCGGTTTATACGCTTCTGGCCAAGGCCGGGAGGTATGCGGAGGCGCTCGAGGCGCACCCTTTTGAGAGGATGATCGAGCTCTTCGAGGGCGTTGCCCAGACGCTCCCGCCGCCCGATTTTTCCGAGGAGGACAAGGCCGAGCTCGAAGCGTGCATCCGAGGCCATGCGGTGCAAAGCGCCGCGAACAACATCGAGGTATTGGCCGGCGCCGGGGCGCTCGATGAGGCGCGCCGCTATGTGGAAAAAGTCCTGGCCTATGACGGCACCTGCGAGACCCGCGACCTGCTGCGCGCCGCGTTTGTCCGCGCCGGCCGGCCCGAGTTGTCGAGTGAGCTGCTTGACCAAGGGTAGATTTTTCTCCGCCTCGATTTCGAGGGCGTGTGGAAACGGGCCAAGCGGTCGGGCGCCTTCCGGCTCTCGCGCTTGAGATCGGCCAGGACCCGCGCAGGGTGCGGCATGCCGACGCCTCCTTGGAAACAGAAAAATCCCGCCAAAGGCGGAGCGAAGACGGTGCTCACGCCGGAGTCCATCGCCTGGGCCCGCGAGCGCGCGAGGAGCGCGGGCCGACGATATCCCAATCTGGTGGACAACATGGCGGCCGCGCGGCGTCAGCAGGAAGCCGGGCGGACCGGCGGGGCCGACCGTCGCATGCGGCCCTGACCGAAAGCGCAGGTGGTCCGCGCGGGTTGGATGTGGCGCTTTGGGAAACGCGGAATCGATCCTCCGGGCGAAGCCGTAGCGCGCTCATGCGATTGGCGCGTGAGGAATGCGGAGCGGGCGCGCATTATACCAACGTCTTGGTGGATTTAGACTTTGGGTTCCGGGGTGGACGGGCGCGTCCCCCCCCCCCCAGCTAGGGTAACCAAACACCGTCCGCCTAAAATCCGGAAGCAAGCAGCCCATTGGTATTACAAGGGGATGACAGTGTTGTCATGAAGCCGCGACCGGCTCGCGGGTGGCGGGCCGCTGATTATGCCGTGAAGGTCATGAAGTCTTTTGGCATGGCGCGCGTGTTTCGTCCGCGACGATTCGCGTGGATGATAATTCCCGCGGCGGCGACCGTGTTGGCCGGTTGTGCGAACATGCCGCAGGCGAGCCGTCGCGTCGAAGACGAGTTGGTCGGGCGAGGCGCGAAGCCGGAGGTGCCGCTGCTTTGCCGCGCCGATTCGCCGGAGACACGGGCGGCGGTGGGGCGTTTGTTGGCGGAGCCCTTGACGGCGGATCGCGCGGCCCGGATCGCGCTGGTGAGCAACCGGCGGCTGCGCGCGAGTCTCGCGGCGGCGAACTTCGCGGAGGCGGATCTCTGGCAGGCGGCGTGTTTGCCGAATCCCGACATCTCGGGCTCGTTGCGCTTTCCGTCGGGCGGCGGTCCCGTGTCGAGCACGGTGGCCATCGGATTCAACGCGTTCGACGCGCTTTTGATCCCGCTGCGGAAGAAGCTCGCGACCGAGGCCTTGGATGCGGCCGAACGGCGGGCGGCGGATGACGCGCTTGTCGTGATCGCGCAGACGCATGCGGCGTGGCACACCTACGTGGCGCGGCTGGAATGGGAGGCTTGCCTGCGGCGTTTGCACGAGGAGGACGAGGAGCGGGCGAAGGCGGCGGGGCGCGGCCCGCTGGCGGCGGCGCATGTCCGCGCTCAGGCGGCCGAAAGCGGGGCCGAGCTGGCTCGGCTCGACGCGCAACTCGCTGCGGACCGGGAGCGCGTCAACGTGCTTCTCGGTCTGGAGGGTGAGGCGGCCAAACGCTGGACGCCTGTTTTCGGCGAGCCGCCGGTGCCCTCGGGAAGTCTGAACGCGGACGCATTGGAGCGGATCGCCCTGCAAGGGCGGCTCGACCTGGCGGCGGCGCGGACGGAGGCGGCTCTGGTGAGGCGCGCTTTCGAACTTAAACGTCAAACGCGTTTCCTGCCCGTGGGCGTCGAGGTGGGCGTGGAGAGCGAGCGCGAGCACTCGGGTGATCGCCTGACCGGGCCGAGGCTGAAGCTGGGCTTGCCGATTTTCGATCAAGGGCGGGCGGAGCTGTTGAGATTGCGGACGGCGAGCGAGCAGGCGGAGGACCGGGCGGCGGCCCTGCGGATCGAGATTTGCGCGGACGCCCGTGCGGCGGCGGCTTCGGTGGAGGCGGCCCGCCGCGCGGAACGTTTGACGCGCGAAAACCAGCTCGGGCAGGCGCGGCGCATTTGGGCCGAGAGCCTGCGGCAGGCGGGTGCGGGCGGCTCCGGTCCGCTGGCCATGCACGCGGCGCGACGCGGGCTGGAGGAGGCCGAGCGGCTGGCGATCGAGGCGAGGCGCGACTATTGGCTGGCGCGCACAAATCTGGCGCGGGCCTTGGGCGGAGCGGGCCCGAAGGCGTGAGGAGATGGATCGCTGCGATCGCGGCCGGCGGACAGGGCGGGCCGGCATCTCGATCGGGCCCGTCCCGGGACCGGTTGCTTATTCGCGGCGGCGTCGCTTGAGGGCGACGAGACCAAGCGCGGCGGCGCCGGCAAGCGCGGCCGTCGAGCCGGGTTCGGGGACCGCGCTCGCGCTTGCCGAGCTTACCGTGATGCTTTGGCCGGCGACGTCGTTGATCACGCTACGAGTGATGGCGGCGTAGTTGGTTCCAACTACGATCTCGGCGAAGCCGTAGTAGGTGTTGGCCCCGCTCACGAACTTGAAGCCGACGTAGTTCTCCGTGACGCCGTCCTTGACGAGATCGGTCGTAAACAGCCGCTGGCTGTTGGCGGTGTTGAAGAAATTGCCGCTGCCGACGGTTTCGCCTTCGGCGAGCTTGTCGAAGGTGAAGGGCGTGCCGGCGGTGGTGACCGCCCAGGCGCTAACGGTGCCCCAGGAGTAGGGTCCGGAGGAGCCGCAGGCGAAGAGCGAAACGGCGTCGGTCGGGACGGTGAACTGATTGGTGGGATAGGTGGCGCCGGTGATCGGATTGAAAGAGAGGCGGAGGATGCCGGTCCCGCCGAAGCCGGTGTATTCGTGGCTGATAAGCGAGGCATCCGCCTGGGTGGCGGCCGCGCCGGCGCACACGGCGACGACGGAGAGTCGGCGGATCTTTTGGCTGAATGAGGTCGGAATGGATTCCATTATGGCGAAAGGGTTGGGTGTTCCTTCCGCATTACGGCACGCGGGCAGGGTTCCTTGAGACGGGAACCGCCTCGAAAAAACACCTACGCCCCCGGCATCTGGCCGGCGGTGGGTTCGTTCTCTTCGACCCAAGAAAACAAGAGCGCCTCGAGGTCGTGGAGCAGGCCTTGGACGTCCGTCAGAGGCGAGGCAAGTATCTCCGGACGCAGCTTGCTGCGAGTCCGCGCCAAAGCCGGCAAGTCGGCGCCGAGGTCGCGGGCGATGCGCACGTAGTCGGTCTCGTTTGTGGCGATCCATTCGGGATGTCCCGCGGCGGTGAGAATGCTGGCGCTGATGCGCCCGCCGAAGCGGTCCCCTCGCAGGGCGATCACAGGCACGCCCATCCATAAGGCGTCGCCCGTGGTGGTGACTCCGTTGTAGGGCGTGCTGTCGAGCGCGATGTCGATGGGGTGGTAGGATTCGAGGCGGCGAAAGTCGGCCGAGGTCAGGAACTCCACGCGCTCGGGAGGCAGGCCGTGGAGCGCGAGTTTTTCGCGCCACTCGCGAGCCAGCTCGGGTTCGGCGAGTTCTTCCCGGGCGATCAAAAGTCGCGAGCCGGGAACGGCGGCAAGCACCGCGGCCCAGAGGCGCAAGGTGGCGGGGTTGAGCTTCGGGAGGGTGTTGACGGAGCCAAAGGTGATCCGGCCGGAAGCGAGGGCGGGCAACTCGTTCGGCTCGGCGCTGTCGGTGGGGCCGCGGTAGACCAGCAGGCTTTTTCCGAGGCGCAGGATTTGTTCGGTGCTCCAACGGCCTTCTTCGGCGGCGGGCTCGGTGATCTCGTCCGCGATGCGAGCGTCCATGGCCGCGATGCCGGTGGTGCCGGGAAAATCGAGGTAGTGGGCCATGCGTCGCGCGGGCTTGCGCGCGAGCAGGCCGGGGCGGGGATTCGACATGTGGCCGTTGACGTCGATAAGGACGTCGAGATCGTCTTCGGCGATCCGGGCGGCGGCCGCGGCTTCGTCCAAGCGCCAGGTTTCGCGCCAGTGCTCGGCTCGGGAGCGCAGTTGCTCGGTGAGCGCATCCGCGCGCGGGCCGTCCTGATACACGAAGACCTCCACGCGCGCGCGGTCGTGGTTCACGACGAGGTGGCGGGTGAAGACATGGATCGCCCGCTCCGCCCAATCGGCGGCGTAGTAGCCTAGGCGGAGGCGGCGACCGGCAAGCGGTCTCGCGGCGGGTGGCTTGGCGCGAGGCGGGGCTACGAGGCGGCTCCATTCGCGGGCGACGCTGAGGAGGCTGTCGCGGGTCTGGCGGTCGTCGTATTGGGCGAGGAGCAGGCGTTGGGAGAGAAGGGTGGCGTCGGTCGGGTGATGTTTCAGGCCGGCCGCGGCGGCGACCAACCCGTCCTCCACGCGCCCGATTTGCCGGAGCAGATCGAGCCGCAGTCCGATCGCGTTGCGGTGGGCGGGGACGAGATCGAGCAGTTTGTCGAGAGCCCGGATGGCTTGCACGCGGCGTCCGGTGCTTTGGCGGATCAAGGCGAGAGGCCAAAGCACGTCGGGCTGGGCCGGCCGGATTTCGAGCGCGCGTTCGAAGGCGGCGCCGGCCTCGGGCAGGCGGCCGAGCGCGCGAAGAACGTGGCCGCGGTTGATTTGATGCTCCGGCGTTCGAGGTTCGTCCTTGGCGAGAGCGTCGAGCAGGGAAAGCGCCTCGGAGCCGCGTCCGCAGAGGTGCAGGGCGCGGGCGCGGGCGGCGCGCAGGAGCGTGTCCTTCGGGTGGCGTTGCGCGGCGGCGGCGAGGATGGCCTCGGCGGCGGCGGGCTCCTGCGCGAGAAAGGCGAGATCGGCGAGGCCGAGGGAGGCGTCGCGGTGTCCGGGCTGGAGTTGGAGCAGCTTTCGATAGCCAGCCTCGGCCGTTTCGAAATCGCCCCGCGCGGCGGCCTGGCGGCATTCCGCGACGAGCTGGGTCTGCGAGCGGGAATCCATGGGCGAAAAAACAGCGGCTGGAGCGCTAGCGCAACAGGACGCCGCGGGGATTCCACCCCGAAATCCCGGGCCGTCATTGTCAGGTCACGACGCGCGTAGCGGCTTGGTGGGCGAGGTAGGCTTTGCGGCTAAGGAAAAACCATTTCCGCCGGTGGGCGAAAACAAGACCGGCGGTAAGGGCGCCAAGACCGAGAGTCCAAAAGGCAGCGGTGCGAAGCTCGGATTTCCGGTGGGCGCGGGCGATGTCGTCGCGAAGCGCGCCGGCGCGGGTGGCGTCGGAGTAGCCGTAGGTCTCGGCGAGCGCCAGGATGCCCGACGCGGACTCGATGTTCACCAAGTTGGCATTGAGCCGGGCGAGCGAGAAGAGAAGGTCGGCGACGAAGCGATCCCGGGGCTTCACGAACAACATGCGTTCGTGGAGCTGGTAGGCGAGGGCGTCGCGCACGTCCGCGGCTTTGCGCGTCACGCCGTCTATGCGCAAAGGGGTTTCGGGGGTGACGCGCTCGGGCACGTCGATGAGCGGTGGAAAAGTGGCGCGGGGCGAGCCGGTGTCGCGGAGCTTGGCCTTGAGCACGAGGATGTGGACCCACTCGGTGCCGCGGTGCGAGTCGGGGTTTCGCCGCACGGCCTCGGTGATCCAGCGGAGGGCCTCGGCGTCGTCACCGAGGAGTTCGCAGGCGGTGCCGAGGTTGGCGGCGATGGAGTAGTCGTCGGGGGCCAGCGTTTCGGCTTTTTGCAGGAGGACGCGGGCGGCGGCGTAGTTGCCGGCGTAAATGAGATCGAGGGCCTCGGCTTCGAGTTTTTTGGCCGCCGTGTCGGGTGGTTCGACGGGTTGCGTGCGTCGCTCGAGTTCGGGTGGCGTCTGCATGCGCTGGCGCAGGTGCGAGGAATCGTGACTGTAACGTGAGCCTGCATCGCGGCCGTCGAGATCGGTGCCGGGAGTATTGAGGCAAGCCCAGGCGGTGGCGGCGAAGAAGAGCGGAAGGGCCAGGAGTCGAAGCAGCATGGGAGAGATTGACGCGGGTGATCGTGCCGAGGGGGTGTGAGATCCCTATGAAGTTTGGATAAATTGCCCGTGAACTCAGCGACCTGCCGCGTGGATGCGAATCTTAGATCGAAGGGGGCGGCCGGACGCTCTAGATCGACGCCCCGCGTGCACGGTGCAGCCATGACGACGTCCCCGCCTTGGAAGCGGACGCATCCCGTGGAGGGCGGGCCAAGATCCTGCTCCTCCCGAATTCATCGAGGAGATCATGCAAATTGACAGCGTGTCACGGAGTTTCAGCCTGCACTCACGATGAACAACCAAGGTTCCCTGCTTCTGCTTACCTCGGCGCTTGGCGCCATTCAGCCCATCCAGGCTTTCGCGGCGACCGTGACCTACACCGTTCCGGCGAACATCAGCGTGAACTCGTCGTCGAGCCCCTACTTTCTCGACGTGGCGCCGGACATCGTGGACGCGGATTCCCTGCTCTCGATCAGCGGCGGGACCATCTCTGGCAGCGAAGGTTCGTCGTTCACCATTTCCGCCCGTTTCGACACCGGGCCCGACCAGCAGATCTATCAGTTCACGTTTCCGTTCGAAGGCAGCACGGTGACCCGCGGCCTGACCATCGTGCCCACCTCCAGCATTTCTAGCGGTTTCCTGACCGGGCTGGTGTTCACCTTTAACCGCAATCTGAACATCCCCGCGGGCACGGTGTTCTCGTTCAACTCCACCGCGATTCCCGAGCCCGCCTCGGCGACCCTTTGGATGGCGGGCGGCGCGGCCGCGCTTCATCTCACGCGCCGCCGACGCCGGGACTCGGCGGAGTGCGAAGAGACTCCCACTCGTTCGTAAACTCGGCGAATTTCCCGCTGGGCTGCCGGCGGATCTCGTCGCGATAGACGATCGTGATCTCGTGCTCCGGGCCGATCCCGGCCCGGGCGGCGGACAGGATGTGCGTCTCCTCCGCCGCGGTCAGCGGCCGGCGCACGACGAGGCGCAGCTCGACGCGGTCGAGAGCGGTTTGAGCGACCTGATGCTGCACGATGGCCTCCACGCGCATGATGTCGTTGTGACCGTAAAAGGGAAAACGCCGCGCGCCCGAGCGTGTCGTGAGCATGTCGCGCGCGCGGCCGGGCACGGAGGCCAGCACCGGCAAGGCGCGCCCGCAGGCGCAGGGCGGACCGAGAACGGCGCGATCGCCGATCTCGTAACGAAGGAGCGGCATCGCGAAGTTGTGCAAAGGCGTGACGACGACGCGGCCTTCCTCGCCGGGCTCGCAGGGCGTGCCGTCCTCTCGTAGTATCTCGACGAATACGCCCTCGGCCTGCACGTGAAGCGCGTTGTGCTCGGGGCAGGGCACGGCGATGATGCCGACATCGGCCGCGGTGTAGATCTCCGTGATTTTCGCGCCCCAGAGCTCGGTGCAGCGGGCGCGGATGTCCGGGGCGAGAGCCTCGCCGGTCGAGCGAACCTCGCTCAGGCCTTCGGGACGCAGACCGGTGCGTTGAGATTCGCGCAGCAACTCTCGGAGCAATGAAGGGAAGGTGGTGAGGTAGGCGGGTTTTTCCCGGACGATGATGCGCAGCAATTCCGGCGCCTCGGCGCGGTAGTCGAGGAGGAGCGCGGGACCGGTGGGGTAGATCGAGGCGAGCGGTTCGCCCCAGTTGGGCAGGCGTCGCAGCGGGTCGGACTTCGCGGGATCGACGCGGTCGTTGTCGCGCAGCACGGCCATCCACGTCGCCGACAAATCTCGTGACTGCCACTCTTGTTCGCGCACGACGAAACACTGCCAATAAAACTGGGCGAGGGCGGTTTTGCGGATCGTGACCGGCCGGCCGCTGGACCCGGAGGTGGTCGCCGCGGACACCGAGCCGTGGCCCCGGGGCACTTCGCGCGCGTGCAAGGCCGCGCCCGCATCCTGCACGGCTTGGCGGGTCAGCACCGGCAGGCCGGACCATGTCTCGGGCGTGATCGGGCGGCCGGGCTCTATGCCGGCGCGGCGGAGGCTCTCCGCGTAGTGCGGCACCGCGCGGCAGGCATGCGCGGCGAGTTCGTCCAGCTGGCGAAATTGCAGGGCGCGCAGCTCGGCGAGTGGAAGATATTGGGTCGCGCGCAGCTGGTGCAGGACGGCGAGCATGGTGGCGGCGGCGGTGGCCGGCACGGCGGGGAAGGCGGCGCCGGGGAGGCCGCTCTTGGGCAAGGAAAACATCGTCGGCGGGCGGGAAGGGCGGCGATGGACACAGAAAACATCAGACCGGGCAAGCGGCGCGAAGCCATCTCGGCTTTGGCCAGGCGGACCGCGAATCGCGGCGGCGGATCGGCGAGCCGCGTCACCGCACGGGGGAGCCGGCTGGCCGAGGCGGGCGTTTGCGATCGATCCGATCGGCGGGGGAGCCGACTATCTTGATCGAGCCACAGCGGCTCTTCGGAAAACAAAAGCCCGACGGCCGGGAGGCGCGTCGGGCGAAAGAAGCGAACACAGGCGGGAAAGCCTGCGTCGGGGGCTCAGACGAGGAGGAGGGCGGGGGACTCGACGAGTTGCTTGAGGGCGTTGAGGAACTGGGCGCCGACGGCGCCGTCCACGACGCGGTGGTCGCAGCTCAGGGTGAGGGTCATCGTGGTGCCGATCACGATCTGGCCGTTCTTCACCACCGGCTTTTGCACCGAGGTGCCGACGCCGAGGATGGCGGCGTTGGGGGTGTTGATGATCGGGAGGAACTTCGGGATGCCCATCATGCCGAGGTTGGAGACACAGAAGGTGCCGCCGGTGAACTGGTCGGGCTTCAGCTTCTTGTCCTTGGCGAGTTTGCCGAGGGCTTTGGCGTCGGCGCTGATCTGGAAGACGGACTTCTCGTGGGCGTCGCGGATGACCGGGGTGATGAGGCCGTCGGGCAGGGCCACGGCGAAGGAGACGTGGGCGGCGCCGAAGTAGCGGATCTGGTTGCCTTCCCAGGAGGCGTTGACGTCGGGGACGCGGCGGAGGGCCTCGGCGCTGGCCTTGAGGATGAGGTCGTTGACCGAGAGTTTGACGCCTTGCTTTTCGAGGCCGGCGTTGAGCTGGGCGCGGAGAGCGGCGAGGGGCTCGGCGTCGACCTCGATCTCGAGGTAGAAGTGGGGCGCGGTGGTCTTGGACTCGATGAGACGCTTGGCGATGACGCCGCGCATCGGGGAGACGGCGACGGCGCGCTCTTCCTGGATCGGGCCCTTGAAGAAGGACGAGCCGGCGGGGATGGCGCCGCCACCGGAGGCGGGCTTGCTGCCGGCCTTGGCGGTGCCTGCGGCCTCGGCGGCGAGGACGTCGGCGCGGACGATGCGGCCGCCGGGGCCGGAGCCCTTGATGAGGGCGGCGTCGAGGCCCTTGCCGGCGGCGAGCTTCTTGGCGAGCGGGGAGATCTTCACGCGTTCGCCGGCGGCGCGGACGGGCGCGGCGGGGGCGGGAGCGGCGACGGGCGCCGGGGCCGGAGCGGGCGTGGGCGCGGCGGATTCGGCGGGCTTGGCGGTGGTGGAGGGCGGAGGAGTCTGGGGCGCTTCGGCCTTCTTTTCCTCGGCCTTGGGGGCGGGGGCGGCGGGCGCGTCGGGGGCGGCTTCACCGGCTTTGCCGATGGCGCAGAGGGGGGCGCCGACGGCGACTTGGGAATCGGCCGGGGCGTAGATCTTGAGGATGGTGCCGTCGCCGAAGGCCTCGAACTCCATGGTGGCCTTGTCGGTCTGGATCTCGGCGAGGATTTCGCCGAATTTGACGGCGTCGCCTTCTTTTTTGAGCCACTTGACCAGCGTGCCCACCGTCATGGTGTCGCTGAGTTTCGGCATGGTGATGACTTGAGCCATAGGAGCAGGGAGATGGGAGCTAGGAGCAGGGAGCCGGAGGACGGAGAGTCGGAAACGGAAAGGGCGCGCACGAGGCGCGCCCCTGCAAGTTAGCGGAGGACCTTGAGGATGCCTTCGATGACGCGCTCGGGGTTGGGAAGCTGGAACTGCTTCTCGACGGGCGGGGCGTAGATGGCGGGGGCGTCGATCGTGCCGACGCGGAGGATGGGGGCGTCGAGCTCGTCGAAGGCTTCTTCCTGGATCGTGGCGGCGATGTGGCTGCCGACGGAGCAGAAGGGGCGTTGTTCCTCGATGATGAGGACGCGGTGGGTCTTGGCGACGGACTTGAGGATGGTGTCGACGTCGAGGGGGCGGATGGTGCGCAGGTCGATGACCTCGATGTTGAGGCCCTTCTCGGCCTTCATCTTTTCGGCGGCGGCGAGGGAGTGGAGGACGCTGCGGCCGTAGGTGACGATGGTGAGGTCCTTGCCTTCGCGGGCGATGTTGGCGCGGCCGAAGGGGAGGACGATGTCGCCGTCCGGAACCTCGCCGGGGACGCCGTAGAGGAGGGTGTTTTCCAAGAACATCACCGGGTCGTTGTCGCGGATGGCGGTCTTGAGAAGCGCCTTGGCGTCGGCGGCGTTGGAGGGGACGACGACCTTCAAGCCCGGGTGGTGGGCGAGGATGTTTTCCGGGGTGTGGGAGTGGGTGGCGCCGACATTGGTGCCGCCGTTGGCGGGGCCGCGGATGACGATGGGGCAGGCGATCTGGCCGCCGGACATGTAGCGGACGTTGGCCGCGTTGTTCACGATCTGGTCGAAGGCGACGGAGTAGAAGGACCAGAACATGAGCTCCATGACGGGGCGGATGCCGAGCATGGAGGCGCCGATGCCCATGCCGATGAATCCGGCCTCGGAGATGGGCGTGTCGACGATGCGCTTGGGGCCATACTTCTCGAGCATGCCCTCGGTGACTTTGTAGGCGCCGTTGAACTGGGCGACTTCCTCGCCCATGACGACGACGTTCGGATCGCGTTCGATTTCTTCGGAGAGGGCGGCGCGGATGGCTTCGCGGTAGGTGAGAGTGGCCATTTTCTGGAAAGGAGAGGTCGGAGTGCCGGAGGTCGGAAGGACGGCGGGTTACTTGACGCTGTTGAAGAAGATGCGGCCTTCGCTGCTGCGCTTGGGCTGGTCGGTCTCGAAGTAGACGTCCTTCTGGATGTCGTCGGCGGTGGGGAAGGGGGAGGCTTCGGCGAACTCGACGCAGCGCTCGGCCTCGGCGCGGGCCTCGGCGTCGATCTTCTCGATGAGGGCGTCGGTGAGGACCTTTTCGTGGAGGAGCTGGTTTTGGAACACCTGGATGGGATCCTTGGTGTTGCGGTAGTCCTCGATCTCCTTGCGGTCGCGATAGGTCTTGTCCGGGTCGGCGACGGAGTGGCCGCGGTAGCGGTAGGTGTCGATCTCGACGACGGCGGGTTTGTATTCCTCGCGGGCGCGCTTGAGGGCTTCGTCGAGGGTCGCGCGGACCTCGTAGACGTCGTGGCCGCCGCATTGATACCACTTCATGTCGTAGGCCTCGGCGCGCTTGCCGAGCTGGCCGGCGGAGGAGCGCTCTTGGGAGGTGCCCATGGAGTAACGGTTGTTCTCGATGACGAAGAGGACAGGGAGGTCCCAGAGGGAGGCGAGGTTGTAGGCCTCGTGGACGGCGCCTTGGTTGACCGCGCCGTCGCCCATGAAGGCCATGGCGGCGCCTTTTTTGCCTGATACTTCACGCCGTAGGCGAGGCCGGTGCCGAGGGGGATCTGGCCGCCGACAATGCCGTGGCCGCCCCAGTAGTTGTGCTCGGGGGAGAAGTAGTGCATCGAGCCGCCCTTGCCCTTGGAGCAGCCGGTGACCTTGCCGTAGAGCTCGGCCATGAGGGGCTTGGTGTCCATGCCGACGGCGATGGCATGGCCGTGGTCGCGGTAGGCGGTGATGACGTGATCGTCCTTGCCCATGAGCGAGCAGGCGCCGACGGCGACGGCTTCCTGGCCGATGTAGAGGTGGAGGAAGCCGCCGATCTTGCCGGCATTATAGACCGGGAGGCAGCGCTCCTCGAAGCGGCGGATGCGCACCATCTTGCGGTAGAGCTCGATCTTCTGCTCGGAGCTAAGCGCGGCGTTGGCGGGAGCCTTGGCGTGCGGGCTGGGAATGGCGACCGAGAGGGCGGCGGCGCAGGAGGCGGCGGGTGCGGAGGTCTGCTTGCTCACGTGATGGGCGTGGGTTGAAAGAGGAAAAAGCGAGGAGTGTCTTTTGGAGGACTTGGAAATCAAGTGTGATTCCGAGGCGTGGAAGGAGGGGGGCGTGGCATTAGCACGCAACACACGACCGGGAAAAAGGCGTGAGAAAAATTAATGGGACCGGCGTGGAATCGGAGACGCCGGCGGCTGGGTGGGGGCGGCTAGGGCGGGCGGCGAAATCGAGAACGGCGAGGGGCCTTGAGCGGGGCGGGCCGGGGTGTGGGAGCTGCGGAGCAGTGGCGGGGCGGCCGGGGGGCGAGAGGGTGGGGCGAGAGGATAGGGCGGGAGGTTGGGAGCGCGGTGCGTGAAAGCTCCTCAGTTAAAGGCCCGAGGTTCCGCGGCTCCCCTTTCGCTTTTTTTCTCTCCAATAGCGCATGGGCGCTCACGGACTGTGTAACCTATTCGGTTACGCAATGGTTGGGCGAGGCGCGGCGGGGCGGGGTGATCTGCTCGATGACCACTTCGAGGGGTTTTTCGGGAGCGCAGTCGGCGCGGAGGGCGACGAAGCGGTCGCGGTGTTGGTCGTAAATCTGCCAGAGCGCGGTGCGGTCGGTTTCGGGGAGAGGCAACTTTTCGATTTCGGCGCGCGAGAAAAAGCCGAAGCGACCCTCGTCCATGGCGGCGGGTAGGCTGTCGAGCGGTTTGGTGCAGCGGAAGAGGAAGAGAAGCCAATGGGACGCGCCTTCGTAGGCTTTTTCCGCGATCATGGCGAAGAGGTGCAGGTCGGCCGGCGTGACGATGTGGCCGGTCTCTTCGCGGGTCTCGCGCACGGCGCATTCAAAAGGCGATTCGCCGATGGCGGTCTCGAGTTTGCCGCCGATGGGGGACCAGGTGCCGAGGTTCGGGGCCTTGGCACGGAGGAGCAGGAGTTGTTCGCCGCGGGAGTTTTCGATGAAGACGAGAACGGCGATCTTATAGCCAAGCAGGGTGGGCGGCGTGGCGGCGGTGGCGACGGACTTGGCGGCGGCGGACATGGAGAAAGGGCTGGTCGCAACAAGGCGCAGATGGCGGAAAAACAGAAGCCTGTCTTTCGCCGCGGCGACGATGGAGGTGTGGCGGTGCGGATCGGCGCGGGATGCGCGCATTTTCGAGCGTGATGTAAATCGCGCGCGGTTTCGGAGAGACGAGACCGGTTTGTGATACGGGAGATTCCCCGGGCCGGCTTGCGGGGAAAGGGGAAAAGTAGGCGCTGGCCAGCGGCATCGCTCGGGACGACCGTTCGTCCATGAGGCAGGCAGCCAGTTTTTCAGAGCCGGTGCTCCGAGGGCGTGAAAAGTGAGGGCGAAAGCTTTCCCGCAGGATTCGGCCATGCCCTCGAAGTCGTCGCCGCCCCCGGGCCATGAGGCGGGTTGTCCATTGGAGACGGTTTTGACCACGCACCTGCTGGCGGTCCGTCCGGCGCGCGCCCCGCGTTATGCGGAGGAGAACGCCGCGTTGATGGCCATGTCCAAGGAGTTGGTCGACGCGCCCGATCATATTTTGCACAGCCTCGCGGACACGGCGTGCCGGCTGTGCGGCGCGGAGTCGGCCGGGATCAGTTTGCAGGAGGTGGAGGACGGGCGGGAAATCTTCCGCTGGCGAGCGACGAGCGGGCGGATGACCCCCTACCTGAACGGAGTGATGCCACGCGATTTCAGCCCATGCGGGGTCGTGGTGGACCGCGGCACGACGCAGCTCATGGCCGATCCGGCGCGGCACTATCTTTACGTCTCGCAGCTCGGCGTGCCATTTTACGAGGTGCTGCTGGCTCCCTTCTTCAAACGCGGGGTGGCCATCGGAACGGTCTGGGTGACCACGCACGGGTCGGGGAGGGATTTTGACCGCGAAGACGCGCGCTTGCTGGAGAATATCGCGCGCTTCGCGTCGCTCGCCTCGGAGATGCTGGCCAACTCGCTCCAAGTGGAGGGCCTGGGGCGACAGCTCGCGGTGGTGGGGTCGCAAATGGACCACGCCTTGGAGGCGGCGAACATCGGCACTTGGAACTGGGACCCTTCGAACGACCGTGTCTATGTCGACGCGAAGACCGCGCGGCTTTTTGGCGTGAACGACGAGGAGGCGAACGGAGGGACCGCGGAGATCTACTTGGGCAAACTGCATCCGGAGGATCGCCCCGCGACGGCGGCGGCGCTGGAGCAGGCCTTGCTGAAGGGTTCGCTTTACGAGGTGGAGTTTCGCGTGGCGCAGGCCGACGGATCTTTCCGTTGGGTGCGTTCGCACGGCCGATGCCACGCCGGCGCCACCAGCGGCGCGGTGCGCATGCCCGGCGTGGTGGTCGATATCACCGAGCAGCGGCGCGCCGAGGAGGCCCTGCGGCGCTCGGAGGCCTTGCTCGCGGAGCAAAACCGGAGGCTCGAGGAAAGCGTGGCCGCGCGGACCGCGGAGCTCGACGCGAAGATTCGCGAGCTCGAGGCCTTCGCCTACACCGTTTCGCACGATCTGCGCGCTCCGCTGCGCGCGATGCAGAGCTACGCGGAGCTTCTCGCCGAGGAAATCGGGGACGGCGCGAGCCCCGAGGCGCGGGACTACGCGCGGAGGATCGAACGCGGGGCGGAGCGCATGGACCGCCTGACGCAGGACGTGCTCGTGGTCAGCCAGCTGGCCGGGCCGGCTTTGCCGCTCGCGCCGATCGATCTGGGCAAATTCCTCTCGCAGATGCTCGAGACCGCGCCGGACTTGTCGCGCGACCATGCGGACATCGTGCTCCGCGAGCCGCTGCCGACGGTGCTGGCGAACGAGGCGGCGCTGACGCAGTGCGTGTCGAACCTGCTCTCGAACGCCGTGAAATTCACAGGCCCGGGCGTGCGTCCGCGGATCGAGCTTTGGGCGGAGCGAGCGAACGCGCGGGTGCGCCTGTTTGTGCGCGACAACGGCATCGGCATCGACGCGCAGCATCAGGCCCGGATCTTCGATTTGTTTTATCGCATCGAGCCTGACGCGCGCGGCTCGGGCATCGGCCTCGCGCTTGTGCGTCGCGCCGCGGAGCGGATGGGCGGGAGCGTGAGCTTCGAGTCGAGCGCGGGCGGCGGCAGCACCTTTTGCCTCGAACTGGCGGGCGTGGACGGGGTTCAAACCTGACGAGCGCCTGATCGGGCCGTGCGCGGGCGGGTGGCGAAAAAGAGCGCGAGACCGGCCAGCGAGGCGAGAAAGGCCAGCGCGGTGAACGCGACGAGCACGGCGTCGCGCGCGGTCTTGTGCGGGATGAAACTGTATTTGTGGAAGAGGCTGAAAAGATCGGCCTCGAGCTGGCGGCCGTCGTCGGTGTGGCGGGCCACCGAGCCGGTGACGGTGCTGACATAGAGCCGTGTGCCGCGTCCGTCGGCGATGTCGATGCGGTGGACCGGAAGCAGGCGAAAGATCGCGATGTATTCGTCGTCGTAGGCGTCGAGCCGGCGCGCGTAGGCGAAAGCCTCGGCGGGAAGTTTCGCGGAGCCGAGATGGCGGCGGGCGATGTCGAGCGCGTGCTCGGTCTCGAGCTTCGAGTCCTCGCGGCCGTCGAGCGCGTTGAAGTAGCGCGGCGCTCCTTTTACCGGGAAAGCCTGATACCAAGGCCGGCCCGCGATCGTGATGAGTTGCAAGGAGCGGAGCGGCGCGAGGTCGGCGGGCAGGGCGCTCGCGGGGAAGACGGCGACTTCCGGCGAGAAGGCGCCGGCGGGTTCGGGCCGGGGCGGCGGAGGCTGGGTCCAGGTCATGACGACATGGAGCAGTCCGCTGCCGGCGGCGAGCATGACGGTGATCGAGCAAGCGAGGCCGATCCAGCGATGAAGTCGGCGGAGCGTGGCGGAAGACATGATGATTTCGTTTCGGAAGCGGAGGTGTGCGATGGAAGCTGTGAGAGCGGCGAGAGCGCGAGATGCGGCGGCGAGGGGCGGAAAGCGGCGGGCGGCGGGTGCGAGGTGGAGAGAAATCGGAAGATCGGGGCCGGATTGTGTAACCTAATGGGTTACGCAAATCCGGGGATCGGGCGTATTGTCGAGGGGGGATTGGAGTGATCTCGAAAACGCCGGGAGACGGGCTGTGTAACCTAAGCGGTTACACAGCCCGATGGGTTGGGGGATGGGCCGGGGGCGCGGCGTGGAGGGATGATGCGTGCCGCTCTCGTTGTAGCCGGGCGGCCTCAAAAGCGGTATTCAGCACCTAAATACACGGCGCGGCCGTCGCCGGGTAGGAACTGCGCCTGGTCGAGGCCGGCGGCGTTCATGATGACACCGGTGGTCGCGGCGTAGGTTTCGTCGAGGAGGTTACGCGCCTCGATGAACCACGACAGGCCGCGGGGCGTGCGGCGTCCGAGCTTGAAGCCGAGCAGGGCGTAGGGATCTGCC
>CBIHRE010000033.1:0-16704 GCA_966212385.1 uncultured Akkermansia sp.
CGAAAAGAACGCCTCCGGTGCGCCCCAAAGCGGCGGCTTGCCCTGCGATGCGGCGGCGCGCCATGTTGACCGTTTCCGCTTATGCAATCGACGTCCGACCTGAACATCGTGGAGACCCGGCCGCTCCCCACGCCCGCCCAGTTGCTGGCGGAGCTGCCGATCACGGAAACGCAGGCGGAGTTTGTCACGGTGGCGAGGCGCGAGATCCAGAGGCTCATTTTTACCGACGAGCGGCGTTTCCTGCTGATCGTCGGGCCCTGCTCGATCCACGATGTCGAGGCGGGCCGTGATTATGCGCGCCGCCTCGCCGCCTTGGCGAAGGAGGTTTCGGATCGTGTGATGATCGTGATGCGCGTCTACTTTGAAAAACCGCGCACCACCGTCGGTTGGAAGGGGCTCATCATGGACCCGCACCTCGACGGTTCGCACGATATCGCGGCGGGCCTGCGCGCCGGGCGGGCTTTTTTGCGCGAAGTGCTCGATCTCGGGCTGCCGACCGCGACGGAGTTTCTCGATCCGATCATGCCGCAATACATCGCGGATCTCGTGTGCTGGGGCGCGATCGGCGCGCGCACGACGGAATCCCAGACGCACCGTCAGCTCGCTTCCGGGCTCTCGATGCCCATCGGCTTCAAGAACGGCACCGACGGCGGTCTTCAAGCAGCGGTGAACGCGATCAAGGCCGCGAGCCAGTCGCACACGTTTCTCAGCATCCGGCGCGACGGCGTGCCGGCCGCGGTGCGCACGCGGGGCAATCATGATTGCCACGTGGTGCTGCGCGGCGGCGCGAAAGGGCCGAATTTTTCCGCCGCCCACATCGCGGAGACGGAGGCCTTGCTCGCGAAAGCCGGTCTGCCCGCGTCTATCTTGGTGGATGCCTCCCACGATAACTCCTCGAAGAAACCCGAGCTGCAGCCGGACGTGATCCATGCGCTGATCGGCCAGATCCAAGCCGGCAACCGCTCGATCATGGGCGCCATGGTCGAAAGCAATCTCGGCGCGGGCAACCAGCCATTCCCGCAGCCCAAGGCTGATCTCAAATACGGCGTCAGCATCACCGACGGCTGCATCGGATGGGAAACCACCGAGAAGCTCGTGCGCGAGCTGCACGCCGCCTTGGCCCGCCATTTCGTTTAACCTTTCGCGCTTCGCGCTCCGCCACTCATGCAAAAAACGTCCGATCTCCATGTCGTTGAAACACGACCCCTGCCCAGCCCGGCCCAGCTCCTCGCCGAGCTCCCGAAGACCGAGGCGCAGGCGGAGTTCATCACCGCCGCCCGCCGGGAAATTCAGAAACTCATCTTCACCGACGATCGTCGCTTCCTGCTGATCATCGGACCTTGCTCGATCCACGACGTCGAGGCGGGGCGCGATTACGCCCGCCGCCTCGCCGCCTTGGCGAAGGAGGTGTCGGACCGCGTGATGGTCGTGATGCGCGTCTATTTCGAGAAGCCGCGCACCACCGTCGGGTGGAAGGGCCTTGTGATGGATCCACATCTCGATGGTTCCAACGACATCGCCGGCGGCCTCCGCCTCGGGCGCGCCTTCTTGCGCGAGGTCCTCGACCTCGGGCTGCCGACCGCGACGGAGTTTCTCGATCCGATCACGCCGCAATACATCGCGGACCTCGTGTGCTGGGGCGCGATCGGCGCGCGCACGACGGAATCCCAGACGCACCGTCAGCTCGCGTCCGGCCTCTCGATGCCCATCGGCTTCAAAAACGGCACCGATGGCGGTTTGCAGGTCGCGATCAACGCCATCAAGGCCGCCTCCCAACCCCCGACCTTTCTTGGCATCGGGCTCGACGCGACCGCCGCCGCCGTGCGCACGAGCGGCAACCGCGATTGCCACATCGTCCTTCGCGGCGGTTCCAAGGGTCCGAATTTTTCCGCCGCCCACATCGCCGAGACCGAGGCGCTCCTCACGAAGGCCGGCCTGCCCGCCTCGATCCTCGTCGATGCCTCGCACGACAATTCCTCGAAAAAGCCCGAGTTGCAGCCCGACGTGCTCCGCGCGCTTCTCGGCCAGATCCAAGGTGGCAACACGTCCATCATGGGCGCCATGGTCGAGAGCAACCTCGGCGCGGGCAACCAGCCCTTCCCGCAGCCCAAGGAAAAGCTCCAATACGGGGTCAGCATCACCGACGGCTGCATCGACTGGGCGACGACCGAGAAGCTCGTGCGCGAATTGCACGCGGGTCTCGCGTCGCGTTTCGCCTGAGCGAAGGACCGCGAATGGACGCCAATCCACACGAATAGACGGAGACCTCCTTGGAGTTCGCGGTCTCTTAGGCGGCTGCATCGCCGGTATTATTCGCGGCGTTCGCGTCCATTCGCGGTTCCTTCCCCGGTTTCTTCTTCTGTCGCAGGTCCCGCCTCGCGTCCGTCCTCTGGACGCGGTTCCGCGTTTTTTTGCGCCGGAAAACGCAATCCGTGCGTGTCCTTCGCGCGGATTTTGACCTAGGCTCAGGGTCTTCCCACCTCCATGAGCACCAACGCTTCCCCCATTCGCGTCGCCGTCACGGGCGCCGCCGGCCAAATCGGTTACTCGCTTCTCTTCCGTATCGCATCCGGCGCCATGTTCGGGCCGGACCGTCCGGTGATCCTTCAGCTTATCGAGGCTCCCTTCGAGAAGGCGATGAAGGCGCTCGAGGGCGTGGCCATGGAGCTGGATGATTGCGCGTTCCCGCTGCTCAAGGGCATCGTGATGACCGACCAGCCCGAGGTCGGTTTCAAGGACGCCAACTGGTGCCTCCTCGTCGGCGCCAAGCCCCGCGGCCCTGGCATGGAGCGCGCCGACCTCCTCAAGGACAACGGCAAGATTTTCATCGGCCAGGGCCAGATCATCGACCGCGTCGCGGCCGACGACGCCCGCGTCGCCGTGGTCGGCAATCCCGCCAACACGAACTGCATGATCGCCGCCTCGCAGGCCAAGCGTCTCACGCCCGACCGCTTCACCGCCATGGTGCGCCTTGATCAAAACCGCGCCCAGACCCAGCTCGCGAAAAAGGCCGGCGTCGATCTCACCGCGGTCAAAGACATCTTCATCTACGGCAACCACAGCCCGACCATGTTCCCCGCCTTCGCCCACGCGACTATCGGCGGCAAGAGGGCCACGGATGTCATCTCCGATCACGCTTGGCTCAAGGGCCCCTTCCTCGAGACCGTCGGCAAACGCGGCGCCGCCATCATCGCCGCCCGCGGCGCCTCCTCGGCCGCCTCCGCCGCGAACGCGCTCGTCGACCACGTCCGCGACCTGATGACCCCCGGCAAAATCCACTCCGTCGCCGTCAAGGCCAACGGTCTCTACGGTTTCGACAAGGACGTCTGGGCCGGCATGCCCGTGCGCACCACGACGCCCGGCAGCTACGAGGTCATCACCGGCTACGAGATGTGCGATTTCTGCAAGGAGCGCATCGCGATCACGAACAAGGAACTAGTCGAAGAGCGCGCCGCCGTCGTCGACATGCTCAAGGGCTGACCGATCACGCGCCGCGACCACGCCGCGTCCGATCCGCTCTTCGTTTTTCGCTTTCCCCTAAACCCCTGCGGCCGGGCCTTCTTCACGAGGGCCCGGCTTTTTCTTTCCGCACAACGACCGCACTCTGCCGGTCCGATTGCCGATTTATTCGCGTCCCTTCGCGTTTATTCGCGGTTAAAACCTTCCCGGCCTCGGCGCCCATCGCCCGCCGTGCCCACCGCAGCCGACGCTCAAAACTGCGAGATCGCCCGGGCGCTCTCCCGCACGACCCAGCCGAGGCCGCCGGCGCCGAGCGCGGCAAACGCGGCCTTGACGAGTTTCTGACGACGCAGCTTGCGGTCGAAGCGGTCCGGGCGACGCGCCTCGAAGCAGCCGCTCGCGTCGATGAAGCTCACAAACTGGGCGTTGCGAATCGAAGTCCTCCGGATGCGCGCGTTGTCGACCCGGCCCATTCGGATGGGCGGGCGACGGAAGAGATTTTTGATGAGGCGCAGCATCAGGATCAGCCGTTTTTCTGAGGCCGGAGACCGTGAAATTTTAGGTGGTCTTCGCAAGGGGAAAGCCGCCAAGTTGGCCCTTTTCACTTCCTGTTACCGATTCTCAGAAATCCGTCATGCATCACTTCCGCTACGCCGGCCAAAACCTCCAATGCGAAGGTGTCGACCTCGCCGAGATCGCCCGTCTCTACGGCACGCCGACCTACGTCTACAGCACGGCCACCATGGCCGACAACTACACCCGCCTCGCGGCCGGTCTCAAGGGCCTCGACCTCCAGATCTGCTACGCGATGAAGGCCAACTCGAACATCGCGATCCTGCGCCACTTCGCCAACCTCGGCGCCGGTTTCGACCTCGTGAGCGGCGGCGAAATCCGCCGCGTGCTCGCGGCGGGCGGCGACATCAAGCGCTCCGTTTTCGCCGGCGTCGGCAAGACCGAGGCCGAGATCGAACTCGCGATCAAGAACGGCATTTTCGCCTTTCACGTGGAGAGCGAGCCCGAGATCGCCCGCATCAACCACGTCGCCGGCAAGCTCGGCGTGAAGGCCCCGATCGCCATCCGCATCAATCCCGACGTCGACGCGCATACCCACGCCAAGATCACCACCGGCAAGTCGGACAATAAGTTCGGCATCCCGCTCTCCAACGCCGCCGCCGCCTACGAGGCCGCCGCCCGCTTCCCGCACATCCAGATCAAGGGTGCGCAGATGCACATCGGGTCCCAGCTCACCAGCCTCGCGCCCTTCGTGGAGGCGGTGAAGAAGGTCGCGCCCTTCGTGGCCGAACTGAAGGCCAAGTATGGCATCAGCTACTGGTCCATCGGCGGTGGCATCGGCATCATCTACAAGGACGCGCTCGCCAGCGGCGACGCCGCTTGGTGGACCTCGCAGCCCGCCGAGAGCCGCCCGCTCACGCCCGAGGCCTACGGCGAGGCGCTCACGCCCCTCCTGGCGCCGCTCGGCCTCAAGATCCTGCTCGAGCCCGGCCGCTACCTCGTCGGCAACGCCGGCGTGCTTCTCTCCCGCGTCGAATACCTGAAGCGCGGAAAGTCGAAGAACTTCCTCATCGTCGACGCCGCCATGAACGACCTCGTGCGTCCCGCGATGTATGACAGCTTCCACGAGATCGTGCCTCTGCGCCGCGACTCGGGCCGCGCCGCCATCGCAGCCGACATCGTCGGCCCGGTCTGCGAGAGCGGCGACTGCTTCGCCAAGGATCGTCAGATCCAGGAAGTCGGCGAGGGCGAGTTCATCGCCTTCATGAGCGGCGGCGCCTATGGTTTCACGATGGCCAGCCGTTACAACACCCGGAACATGGCCGCCGAAGTGCTGGTGAAGGGCGGCGCGAGCGACCTCATCAACGCTCGCGAGACCTTCGAGCAACAGATCCAGAACGAGAAGCTTCCGGCCTTTTTGACGAAGTAAGGCGGACTTTCGCCGGAAACGAAAAGGCCTCGCGGGCAACCACGCTTGCGAGGCCTTTTTTGTTTGGTCCGAGGTGGTTGGTCGCGTCCCCGCGCCTTCGATCGGTATCAGGCAACGGGCGCGGGGGACGCGTCCGTGCTGAAATGCCGATGTTCAGCGCTCAACGCTCCGCCGCCAGGCGGCGGGCGACGGCGTCGAGTTGGTCGAGCTGCGTCGGCGTGGCGGAGCCGGGCTTGCCGAAGGGCCAGGTGCCGTCGGTGAGGAAGCGCTCGGCCGCCTCGGCGATGCCGCGCACGGGCACGAATGTGGACGGGCTGTCGTCTCCGGTCACGCGTGAGACGAGCTCCGCCGGGAAGCGCTGGATGTGTCCCGCCGCGATATAAGAGAGCGCGTGCAGGTGCACGAAAGGCCGGCTGTCGAGCAGCGTGGTGGGAGGGCGCGCGGCCGGGCTGCGGAAGCAGGCGAAGAAGGCGCGGAAGTTTTCCACCTGGGCGTCGAATTCGCCGAAGCGCACGGTCTCGACGCCGCCCGCGTGCCAACGGATGTCGGCGCGGTCGTTGGTGATGTAGTCGATGGTCGCGCGGTCGCAGACGAGCGTCTCGCGATGGATGTGCGAGCCCATGCAGGCGTGGGTGAGCGCGATGCGGATCGGCACGCCGGTGTCGGTGTCGATGGAGAGAAAAAAGGTGTCGGCGCCTTGGATGTCGTGGGCGCGAAGGAGACTGGCGCGCACCTTCGTGGGCGTGGCCCAGCGATCTTGGCCTCCGGTGCCGGCCCAGTGCAGGACATTGTGCACGTGGTGCGAAAGGGCGTTGCCCACGCAGGAATCGAGGATGAGGCGGCCGTCGTCGCCCACGAGACGACCGGCCCAGGTGTTGCGGGTGAAGTAGTCGGCGCCGCGCGGCCAGAGCCCGAGCAGGTGCGCGGAGCGGAGCGCCCCGAACTCACCCTTGAGCAGCCGGCGTTTGATCGCCTGGCGGGGCTGCTCGGTGATGAAGTTGAAGCCGACCAGCGTGGGCACCTTGGCCTTGGCGTCGGTCGCGATCATGCGCTCAAGCTCGCAGGGATCGAGGGTGGGCGGCTTCTCGAGATAAACGGCTAGCCCGCGCTCGACGCCGGCGCGGTGCATCTCCGCGTGGAGCGGAATCGGCGTGGGAACGGTGACGACATCGAGCTCGCCGGCGTGACGCTCCAGCATTTTGCGGTAGTCGTCATGAACGGCGACGCCGCGCGAATCGAATTTCCACTCCGACATCTTGGCCGCGAAGGCCTGCGGCGCGGGGTCGCAGGTGCAGACGAGGCGAGCCTCGCGCGAGGCCTCGAGTTGGAGGATGGCCTCATGGTGGCGGGCGGCGTAGCCGCCCATCCCAATAATGCCAACGCGGATGGGGGTGGATGTCATCGGAATGTGAATTGCAGACGTTGAAGACTGGAAAGCCAATCGAATGGCTTTCCTACAGTTCCAAAGCCAGCGCGACGGAGGTTTCGCGTTAAACAAAGGTGCGTGCTTCGGGAGAGGAGCCGGGGCTGCGAGCGTGGCCGTTGTTGCTTAAAGGGTTGCTATGTGGGCTGAGGACGATGCGTTCGGGAATTACTTATGTCCCAAGATTATTCCTCCGGTTCCGCGTCCTCTACCGTGTCCGTCGATAGCTCCGCGTCTTTGCGCGAGCCGGTGGCGCCGTCATCCAATTTGCCCTTTGCGGTCGGGGCCGGCGTGGCGGCCATGTTCGTCGGCACCGCGATCTGGGTCGGCATCACGGTCGCCACGAATTTCCAAATCGGCTACATGGCGGTGGGCGTGGGCTTTTTGGTGGGTTTGGCGATGCGTTTCGCCGGCCGCGGCGTGGGGCAGCCCTATCACGCGATCGGCGCCGTGCTCGGCTTGCTGGGCTGCGCGCTGGGCAATCTGTTCACCGGTTGCGTGCTCTTGGCGCGCGAGGTGGAGACGAGTTTCGGCGACGTGCTCTCCAAGCTGGATGTGGAGATGGCGGGCTCGATCATGGGCGCGATGTTCAGCCCGATGGACATCCTGTTCTACGTTCTCGCGGCGATGGCGGGCTGGAAATATTCGGTGCTTCAGGGCGCGGAGTAAGCGGGGCGTGGCATCGCGCCGTGCCGCGCCCCGCGGCGGTGGATTCTCCGTGCGCTCGGGACTCGGCGTGTTTTAACCGCAGGCACGCATGAACATCGTCGTCGTCGGCGCCGGCGCCTGGGGCACGGCCTTCGCTCTCCATCTTTCCCGTCTCGGACACACGGTCACCCTCGTGCCGCGGCGCTTCGAGCAGGCGCTCGCGCTCGCCTCGACTCGGGAGAACGGCGACTACCTGCCCGGCTTCAAGCTGCCGCAGTCGGTGCAAATCGGGCACGAGCTCGCGCCTGTGCTGATGGAGGCGGAACTGGTTTTGCTGGCCTGCCCTTCGCAGGCCTTGCGCGAGACGGCCTCGCGAGTGCAGGCGAGTCTCGGGCTGGCGACGCAATTGAAGCTCGTGGTCTCGCTCGCGAAGGGGCTCGAACTCGGAACTCACCTGCGCCCCACCGAGGTGATGGCCGCCGCGTTGCCCGGCCGCGCGGTGGGCTCGCTCACCGGACCGACCAACGCCGGCGAGGTGGCGGGCGGGCGTCCCGCCGCGATGGTGCTGGCGGCGCAGGGCGCGGATGAGGCTCTGCTCGCCGCGGTGCAGACGGCGCTGAGCGGGCCAACGCTACGCGTCTATCTCGGCGACGACGTGGCGGGCGTGGAGTTCGGCGGATGCTTGAAGAACGTCTACGCCATCGCGGCCGGTTGCTGCGACGGTCTGCGGCTCGGCGACAACGCCAAGGCCGCGCTTCTCACCCGGGCGCTCGCCGAGATGGTGCGCGTGGGCGTGGCGCTCGGCGCGAAGCCGGAGACGTTTTACGGGCTCGGTGGCTTCGGCGACCTCGTGGCGACCTGCACCGGCGGCTGGTCGCGCAACCGCACTTTTGGCCAGCGGCTCGGCGAGGGCAAAAAAGCCGCGGAGCTGATCGCCGCGAGCAAGAGCGTGGTCGAGGGCTATCGCACGACCGAGAGTTTTCTCCAGCTCGTGCGCAAGCGTGGCATCGACGCGCCGATCCTCGGCGAGATCCACGGCATCCTCTACGCGGGCAAACCGCCGGCGGAGGCGCTCGCGGCCTTGATGGGTCGCGAGCTCAAGCGCGAGTAAGGCACGCCCACACAGCGTAGGCGCCTTCGTGCGCCTTCACCCTGTCGGCTACGGCAAGTTCCAACGCATGTGCGGCGCATGGGTCCGGACTCGGCTGCCGCCAGCCATTGTGTAACCTAATGGGTGACGCAGTGGCTGGGGTAGCGTCGGTTCAGAGGCCGAGTTCGGTAAGGCCGGGGTGTTCCGCCGGGCGCGGACCCTGCGGCCAGCGGAAGAGACGCTGCTCCTCGGTGATCGACACGTCGTTGATCGAGGCGTGGCGGCGGTGCATGTGGCCGCTGGCGGCGAACTCCCAGTTTTCGTTGCCGTGGGAGCGGAACCAGCGGCCCTCGGCGTCGCGCCATTCGTAGACGAATCGCACCGCGATACGGTTCTCGCCGAAGGCCCAGAGCTCCTTGATGAGCCGGTAGTCGAGTTCGCGCGCCCACTTTTCGGAGAGGAACGCGACCACGGCTTCGCGGCCGGCAAGGAAGGTGGACCGGTTTCGCCAGACGGTGTCGGGTGTGTAGGCGAGCGACACGCGCCATGGTTCGCGGGTGTTCCAGGCGTCTTCGGCGGCCCGGACCTTGGCGATGGCCGAGGCGTGATCGAAGGGCGGCAGCGGCGGACGGGGGAGTTCGGGTTGCATCGGTCGGAAGCCCAGGCAGACAGATCTGTCTGTAAAGATAGAATCCGAGTCTGCCTCCACCCGACCATCATGCCCGCCCGTTCCTCCACCGTCACCGCCCGCAACGAGGCTCCGCGCGAACGCATCCTGGCGACGGCGGCGCGCTTGTTTTATTCCCTGGGCGTGCGCGCGACGGGGATCGACCGGGTCATCGCCGAGGCGGGCGTGGCGAAAGCGACGCTCTACTATCACTTCCCCGCGAAGTCGGACCTCGTGCGCGAGTATCTGAAGCGGCGTCACGCGGCATGGATGGAGGAGTTCGCGCGAAACCTGGCTGCGACGCGCCGGCGCGGGCTGGCCGCGCTGGCCGACGCGCTCGGGCGCTGGTTCGAGTCGGGCGATTTCAATGGCTGCGCGTTCATCAACGTGACGGCGGAATCGGCCGAGGACGAGTGGCGCCAGGTGTCATGCGCGCACAAGGACGCGTTGCGCGAGCTGATCACCGGCCGGATCGCCGAGGGCGTGCCGCCGACCCGGCGCGCCGCGCTGGCCGCTCAGGCCCTCTTGGTCGTCGAGGGGATGATCGTGCGTTTCCAGATGACGCGCGACGCGGCGATCGTGGAAGAGGGACGGGCTTTGCTGGCGCTGCTCGACAAGCAGGCGGCCGTTTAGCGGGCGCCGGCCGCGAGGTAGAGCCGGCGGAATGCCTCGTGGGCGTTGCCCCGGGCGGCGGCGAAGGCGGCTCGGGCGGATTCTTTCACGCCGGGCGAAAGCAGCTCCGCATGCGCGGCGAAGACCGCCGGCGAGGGTTCGTGCCGCGCGAGCGTGGGCAGCCAGAGCGACGCACGGTGGCGCGTGGCGAGCAGGCCGCCGGCGTGGAGGGTGTAGCGACGCAGCCGATACGCGGAGAGCGGCCCGAGGTTTTCCGAGCCGTCGAGGCAGACGACGGTGCGCGCGTCGGTTTCGCGCAGGGCGGAGCGCCAGTCGGCCGGCGTGGTCGTGCCATCGTCGTGCCACTGCACCCATGCGATTCGCCAGCCTTCGGTCCCCTCGAGACGGGCGGCGAGGGCTCGCATGCGGGTGGTTTTTCCGGTGCCGTGCGGGCCGACGAGCGCGCCTCCGCGTCCGGCGGCGCGCCAGCGGTCGAGAAGCGCGTCCGGCGTCTCCGCGCCCCAGTGGACGGGCAGCGCGAGCAGGCGCGAGGTGCGAAAAGGGTTTTCGTGGGCGGGCGTCATCAGGAGCCGACGCCAGATCGCCATTTCCCGGCGGATTTCTCCTTGGGCAGTTCGGGGAGCGCGACGATCTCGCCGCGGGGAGCGATCACGAGAGGCGCGGAGATCAACGGCTCGCCTTTCGAGTCAAGCACCTCGAGCCGCCAGGAGACGGAGACGAGCTTGCCCGAGAAGCTCCACGGTGCCCGGGGCAGGAGCGTTTCGACGGATCGGTCGACGGCGGGAGGAAATGCGGGCAACTCTTTGCTCCAAACGATCTCGGCATCGCCCGTGCCTCGGCCTTCGGTGAACCAGCCCAGCCGCACGGTGATCGGTCCGGCCGGCGGAGAACCGCCGCTCGCGAGATTGAGGACGAGCGTGTCCCCCGGCGCGAAGCGGTCCACCGTCCAGAGCGTGAGCCCCTGGCCCTCATAGGCGCGGGGCTCCGGCGCGCTTTCCGCGGACACGGGCGCCTCCGGGCCTTGCACGGGTAGCGCGAAACGGTCGTCCACATCGGCGCGCCAAGGAATCTCGCCGTCGAAGACGAGTTCCCAGACCAACTGGTTGTTTTTGGAGGCGAAGGCGGGCGCGACGGCTTCGGTCGGAAGCACGAGCTCCGCGCGACCTTCGGCGAGGGCGAGGACGTCGCTCGATTCGAAGACGACCGCGCGGTGAAAGTCGGACCGGTCCGTGCGGGTGTTCGTGCCTTGCCGGTAGGTCGCCTCCTCGCGGGCGACGAGGCGGATGGTGAGCTTGCGCACGCCGCGGCCGCCGAGGCGCCAAGTGAAGGGAACTCGGGCGCCGAGACGAAGGAGGGTGGGATCGAGCCGGACCTCGACCGGAGGGGCGAAGAGCCGGGAAAACGCTTGGAACGCGGTGCCGAGCACGAGCAGCCCGACCAGCACGAAAGGGATGAGAAAGATCGGCAAAAACCAGCCGATGAAGCCGTGGCCGAACTCCTTGGCCGCCTGAAAAACGAAGACGCCGACGATGCCGTTCCAGAAGAGGGCGAAAAAGGTGAGTCCGATGAAAACGCCGACGCGGCCGGAGCTGGGCTTGAGGACGGTTTCACCGGGGGAAACGGGATCGGCGTCGCGCGGCGTCGCGTTCGATGCGTGGAAGGCGTCGGGCAAAGCCGAAGAAGCGGTGGCGCTGGCGAGAGGCGAGCGGGCGTCCGCACGGGCTTTGCGCGCGCCTTTCCATGCGAAGAGAACGACGAGCCCGCCAAAGAGGGGAAAAAGCAGCGTGAACGAACCGAACCAAACGACCGACGGTATGTTGCGGTTCAGGACGGCGGAGTCCGGGTCGTCGGGATCGACGTAGCAAACGGTGCGACGCCCGGGCGGATGTTCGTCCACCGCGGCGCGCATGCGCGCCACCCCCACGTTGGTCGAACCGGAGGTGAAATCGTATCGATCGCTTTCGCGGAAGCCCCCGCCGCTTGCAGCCAAAGAGGGCGGCTCGTGGGCGCCGGAGCCGCCTTGTTCCACCGCCGGGCCGGACGGTGGCCACGGGTAACGGTAGCGAATGGCGACACGGTAGGTGGTGCTGTCGGAGCCGGAGTGGTGTTCGAGCTCGCTGGAAAGGATCTCGCAGGGGGTCTCGATCCATCCGGCGCTATCGATGGCGCGGAGGATGGGGCGCAGGCTGACGAACCAAAAGGCGGCGAGCCCGATCGCGCCGAAAAGCAATCCGAAGGGGATTACGCAACCGAGTCCGGCGCGGGAGGACTTGGCCGCTTTGAGCGGAGAGGCGGAGGCGGTGCTCATTTCGCGATGAGCTTGAGCCGCCTCCGCGTCGTTTGGCGATCAGTGACCGGCGCCGGCCTGATGGTCCTGGATGTATTCGTTTTTCAGGCCGAGGGCCTCGGGGGCGTGGAGGACGAGCATCTTCATGCGGATGTCCTTCGGGATGTCCTTCGAGGTGAGTTTCGAGACGACGATCATGAGCGTGATCGCGAGCGGCACGGCCCAGATCGCGGGCTGCTCGCAGAGGATGCGGAGCAGCGGGTGGTGCGCCCAGAACTCGTTCATCGGCGCGAAGCCGGCGAAGAGTTTGCCCATGGGGCCCTTGTCGGTCGCGAGGTTGCTCACGTTGGTGAGGGTGGCGGCGAAGAGGGCCAGGAGACCGCCGGTCAACATGCCGACGGCGGCGCCCTTCATCGTCATGCCGCGCCACCACACGCTCATGAAGAGGAGGGGGAAATAGCTCGCGGCGGCGATGGCGAAGGCCTGGCCGACCATGAAGTTGATCTCGAGCGGCTCGACGAGGGAGCCGAGGCCGACGGAGACGGCCCCGACGCCGACGGCGGCGAACTTGAACATCTTCATGCGCTCTTCGGGCGTGGACTTGGGCTTGAGCATGCGACCGTAGACGTCGTGGGCGAGGGCGCCGGTCATGGAGACGAGCAGGCCGGAGAAGGTGCTCATGAAGGCGGCGAAGGCGCCCGCGCAGGCGATGCCGCTCAAGATGGATCCCAGCACGCCGTATTTGGCGCGGATGAGGGTGGGGAGCTCGAGGACGATCTTGTCGGTGCCCTTCGCGCCGACGCCGTTGTAGAGCTCGGGGAGGAAGTTGCGGCCGATGACGCCGATGACGGGCGGGAAGACGTAGAAAACGCCGATGAGGATCATGACCCACATGGTGGTGCGCTTGGCCGCCACGCCGTCGGGATTGGTGTAGAAGCGGACGAGGATGTGGGGCAGGCCGGCGGTGCCGCAGACAAGGGCGATGATGAGCGAGTAGGTGTAAAGCAGTGAGAGCGGGCGCGACTCCTCGGGGGAGAGCTTCGCGGCTTTGGCGGCCTTGGTGGTGAGCGGGCCGAAGGGCGAGATCCAGGCCTCGTCGGCCGGGGCTTTGGCGGGGAGCTCGTGACGGGTTGCGGCGACCGCACCGGCCTCTTTGGCAGGGGCCGAGGCCGCGGTCGCAGGGGCGACGATCGCGGCGCGTTCGCCGGGGGCGTAGTTGGCGTCGAGGTTTTTGCCGTAGCCACCGAAGACCGCCATGAGCACGAAGACGGGCACGCTGATCGCGAACATCTTCATCCAATACTGCATGGCTTGGACGAGGGTGATGCCCTTCATGCCGCCGAGGGCGACGTTGAGGGTGATGACGACGCCGACGACGGCGACGCCGACCCAGTAGGGCAGGCCGGGGAAGATGTAGGCGAGCGTGGTGCCGGCGCCCTTCATCTGCGGCATCGTGTAGAAGAAGCCGATGAAGAGCACGAAGCAGACGGCGATCTTGCGGAAGATCGGCGAGTCGTAGCGGCCTTCGGCGAAATCGGGGATGGTGTAGGCGCCGAAGCGGCGGAGGGGACCGGCGATGAAGAGGAGCAGGAACAGGTAGCCGCAGGCGTAGCAAACCGGATACCAGAGCGCGTCGTAGCCGATGGCCATGACCATGCCGGCGATGCCCATGAAGGAGGCGGCGGAGAGATACTCGCCGGAAATGGCGGAGGCGTTCCAGCCGACGGAGACGGAGCGGCCGGCGACGAAGAAATCACCGGCGGTCTTGGAAGTCTTCGCGGAGCGGAAGCCCATGATCACCGTGACGACCACGGTGACCAGGGAGAAGACGAGGATCCAGGGGTCGACGCCTCCGGACGGGGAGGAGGCGGCGGCTGTTGCGGAGGCGGCCTGGGCGAGGGGGAGGGCGGCGAAGAGGCTCATTTGCGCAGGGCCTCCCGGGCCTCGTCGGCCTCAAGCTTGAGCGAGCGTTTGATGAAATAGCCGGAGATCAGCCAGACGTAAGGGAAAAATAATACGCCGAGGATCAGCCACGTGAGCGTGAAGCCGCCCACGCGCGTCGCCATCGCCCCGGGGGCGAGGTAGTTGAGCAGCGGCAAGCCGAGCAGCGCGACGAGGAAGGCGGCGGCGCACGCGATCGAAAGCTTTAGCTGGCGGTTCATGAGCGAGTGCAGGAAAGCCTCGCTGTGGATGTGGTCGTTTTCGGGGCGGGGTTGCGATGACATCGGCGTGCGAGCGTGCTGCCGCGGAGGCGTTTGGCGAACAAAAGCGAAGCTACTGCGTGCCAATCATCGCGATAATGTAACAGAGTTCGGGGTGGGGATTGGCCCGCTTTTCGCACAGCCCGGTGGATCGTGGCCTCCCTTATTCCAAGGCATTGGTTCATCTTGCTGCTCCTCGGGTGCGGCGAAGCGACGGCGCGGGCGGCCTACGATCCGCCGGCGAATTATTACAGTTCGACGGCCGGTCTTGCCGGCGCGGCGCTCAAAGCCGCCCTGTATGACCGCATCAAGGGCCATGCGGTCATCCCCTACACCTCGAGTTCGACCGACGTGTGGGACGCCCTGACGGTGCTCGACGCCGATCCGGGCAACGCGAGCAACGTGTTGCTGCTTTATTCCGGCGAGAGCCGGGCGAAGACGCTCCAGGACAACGGCTCCAACACGAGCAACTGGTGGAATCGCGAGCACGTCTGGCCCTTGGCTCACGGTCCTGGGAGCACGGGGGCCACGCCCGGCACCGATCTTTTCCATCTCTACGCCTGCGACAAGACCGTGAACGCGAACCGCGGCGACCAGCCTTATGACGAGGTGGCTTTCATGCCCGATCCGGAGGCGCCGCTTTCCGGCTCGGACGGTGCTTGGTGGAACCCGCGCGATGCCGACAAGGGCCGCATCGCGCGCAGCCTGTTCTATATGGCGGTGCGCTACGAGGCGGAGGATTCGGTCAATCTCGAGCTGGCCGAGACCGCCGGCGCGACGACGATGGGAAAGCTTTCGACGCTGCTGAAGTGGCACCGGCTTTATCCGCCCACGGAGGCGGAGCGGCTGAGGAATCACCTCATCTACGCGAACTATCAGCACAACCGGAACCCATTCATCGATAACCCCCTTTTCGCGGACGAAGTCTTCGTGGGGGACAGGCCCTTTGCGGCGTGGCGACGGCCTCTGTTCACGGCGAGCGAATTGGCAAACGCGGCGGTCTCGGGAGACGCCGCCGATCCCGATGGCGACGGGCTGCCCAACCGTCTGGAGTTTGCTTTCAACCTGGATCCGCGCGTGGCGGACACGACGACGGATGCTCGGCCGACGCTGGTCCTGCTCGCGCCGACGGTGAACGGTGGAGCGAGCCGGCTGGCCTTCACGCACCGCAAACACCGCTATGCGACCGATCTGGTCTACTATTACGAGAGCTCGGCAGACCTGGAGACGTGGACGGTGTTCACGCCGACGGCGACAGCCGCGGTCTATGTCGACGCGCTCACGGACCGCGTGACGGTGGAGACGCCGATGAGCGGCGACCGGAAGTTTATCCGGCTGCGCGTGGAGCGGCCCTGAGCGCGCATGTTCGGCGTTCCGTTCGCCGCTTTATTTTTCGGCGGCCGCGGCCGCCTCGGCGCGCTTGGCACGACGTCGGTTGACCTCGTCGGCGACGGCCTGAAGCCGGGCCGCGTCGGCCGCGGTGGTGCCGGATGGCAGAACGGAGAATGTGATGGCCGCCGCCTTTCCTTCGCCGGCTTTCACCGGCGTCGCGCGCATGGTGCAGCGGATCGTGTTGCCCTCTTTCAAAATCTCGGCGCCGGGGGCGGCGGGAACGACCACCTCATGGCCCCGCCAATCGATCGTGTAGGCCAGATACTCGAAATCGGCCTCGGTGAAATGATGCACTTTCAACACGCGGCTGCGAAACACCTCGGAGGTGGAGGTCGATTCCGAGACGTAGGACTGGGACTCTTCGGCGGAGGCGTGGGCGGCGAAAGCCAGGAGCAGGGCGGCTGTCGCGGTCTTCAGGGCGGTGAGCTTCATCGATTTGGCCTGTCGGGGAACGATGGGATGGGAGAGCGTTCGCTTCATCCCCACGCGGAATGACGCGTCGCTTAAAGGCCGGACTCAAGGCGCAAACCTCGCCGGGCGCGGGTTTTTAACAAAGGCCGCGGCCTTTGGTCAGGTGGTCGCACGGCCTGCTCGGGGAAGTGCAAGCGCATCAGTCGGCGTGGTTATCACTCGTTGAACTCGTCGCGCTGGAGCTGGCGGAGGCGCTCGGCCTCGAGCTCGGCGGCGGCGGCGGGGTCGATCTCGGCCAAGCGACGGCGGAGATCCTGCTCGGCGCGGCGGAGGTTTTCCTCGCGCTGTTCGAGCTCGATCTCGTGCTCCTGCTGGGCGGCGACCTTGTTCATGAGGGTCGACTCGGACTGCTCGACGAAGGCTTCGCGCTCCTTGAGGGCGGCGCGCGCCTCCTGCATGGCCGCTTCGCGGGCGTCGAGCTCGGCGCGGAGTTTTTCCAGCGCGTGCTTTTCCTCCTCGCTGACGGCGAAGGGCGGCTGGGTGGGGGCGCG
>CBIHRE010000034.1:0-16526 GCA_966212385.1 uncultured Akkermansia sp.
TTCCCCGCGGCCTTCGCCTCGGGCACGGACTCGAAGGTGATCTCGACCGGCATGCCGAGCTCGAGCACCGCGACGTCGATCTCGTTGATCGCGGCCTCGACGCGCAGGCGGGTAAGGTCGGCGAGCTCGAGAAGCGTCGCGCCCTCGCGGCCCGAGTCGGCGCCGGTGACGATCATGCCGGGACGGGCGGCGAGGCTGAGCACGCGGCCGGCGTAGGGTGCGGAAATGACGCTCTTGGAGAGCGAGGTTTCGAGAAGGCGAACGCGGGCCTCCTGCGAAGAGGTGTCGTTTTGCGCGAGGCGGAAGGCGATCTCGGCCTCCTTGCGCTCCTTCTCGGTGACGAGTGCGCGCTCGGCGAGGCTTTGCAGGCGCTTGTATTCCAGCTCGGCCCGCTCGGCACGGAGGCGCGCGCCGGTGACGCCGAGGCGCGCCTCATCGAGCTGCACCTGCAAACTGCTCTGGTCGAGCTCGACCAGCGGCTGCCCGGCCTTGACCTCGTCGCCCGCCTGCACGAGCACGCGGGCGATGCGACCGCTGACCTCGGACCGGATCTCGGTGGAGAGAACGGGCGTGATCGTGCCGTTGATCACGACCGTCTGCTTGATCTCGCGACGGGCGGGCTTGGCGTAGGTGTAGACGACCGGCTTGGAGTCCGCTCCGGATCTGGCGCGGACGGCCCAAGCGATGCAAACCACTAGCAGGCCGAGGGCGGCGACGATCCAGAGCAGGCGTTTCATGGGGCGTAAACCGGCGAGCAATGCACCCCGCCGGCCGGCCCGCAAGAAATCAACCCGCGAGGTGGTGGTTAACAGAATCCAAGAGCGCCTCCCAAGAAGCGTCGATGATGTTGTCGCTCACGCCGACCGTGCCCCAGACGCGGTTGCCGGAGCCGCTCTCGATGAGGACGCGGGTGCGGGCGTTGGCGCCGTTGCGGCCGTCGAGGATGCGGACCTTGTAGTCGCGCAGCTCGATGTCGCGGATCTGCGGATACGCGGGCTCGAGCGCGAGGCGGAGGGCCTTGTCGAGCGCGCCGACCGGGCCGGTGCACGCGGCGACGGTGTGGCGAGCCTCGCCGTTCACGGTGAGTTTCACGGTGGCCTCGGCGACGAGACGACCGGCCGGGCCGCGCTCGACGATCACGCGGTAGCTGTCGACCTCGAAGAAGGACTTCACCTTGCCCAGGGTGCGGGCGATGAGGAGGGCGAGCGAGGCGTCGGCGGCCTCGAACTCGTAGCCGCGGAACTCGAGGTCCTTGAGCTGCTCGATGAGCGACTTCATCTCGGGCGCCTTCTCGTCGAGCTCGAAGCCGAGCTCCTTGGCCTTCATCGCGACGGAGCTGCGGCCGGCCATGTCGGAGACGAGCACGCGGGTGCGGTTGCCGACGAGGGACGGGTCGATGTGCTCGTAGGAGGATTTGACCTTCTGCGCGGCGTTGGCGTGGAGGCCGCCCTTGTGGGCAAAGGCGCTGAGGCCGACGTAGGGCGCCTTGGTGTCGGGCTTGAGGTTCGCGAGCTCGTCGAAGGTGAGGGAAAGCTCGCGCAGGCCGCCGAGGTTTTCCGCGCAGCGGGCGGTCTTGCCCATCTTGAGGAAGAGGCTGGGCAGGATGGTGAACAGGTTGGCGTTGCCGGTGCGCTCGCCGTAGCCGTTGGCCGTGCCCTGCACGAGCGTGGCGCCGGCGGCGACGCCCCCGAGCGAGAGCGCGACACCGAGGCCGGAGTCGTTGTGGGTGTGCACGCCGACTTTCTCGGGGCCGAACACGGCCACGACCTTGGCGACGATGGCCTTGAAGTCGTCGACGAGCGTGCCGCCGTTGGTGTCGCAGAGGGTGAGGTTGCTCGCCCCGCCCTTGATCGCGGCGCGGAGGGTCTTGAGCGCGTAGTCGGGGTCGGCCTTGAAGCCGTCGAAGAAGTGCTCGGCGTCGTAGACGACCTCGCGGCCCTGCGAGGTGACGTAGCGGATCGAGTCCTCGATCATGGCGAGGTTTTCCTCGAGCGTGGTGCGCAGGATCTCGGTAACGTGAAGCGTCCAGGTCTTGCCGACGAGGGTGAGCACGGGCGTCTCCGCCTCGAGCAGGGTCTTCAGTTGCGCGTCCTCCTCGGCGCGGATACCGGCGCGGCGGGTGGAGCCGAAAGCGGCGAGCTTGGCGTGCTTGAACTTCAGCTTCTTGGCCTCGGCGAAGAAGGTGATGTCGCGGGGATTGGAACCGGGGAAGCCGCCCTCGATGTAGTCGACCCCGAAGGCGTCGAGCTTCTGCGCGATGAGGAGTTTGTCCGTCACGGAGAAGCTGATGCCCTCGCCCTGCGTGCCATCGCGGAGGGTGGTGTCGTAGATCTTAACGGCGGTGCTCATGGTGGTGAAAAGTGGGGAAAACGGACGGACTGACGTTTTGCGGAAAGGTTGACGGTGCAGAGGATGCGGACGGGTTAAAACGAAAAACCCCGGGCGTTTCGGCCCGGGGTCTTCGGAAAATCGGCGGCGTGTGCGTCGCGCGGTTACGCCAAGATTCCCGGCCCGGGAGGGCGGGTAATAATAATGGAGGAAATAATAATGGCGCGGCTCACGGACAGGAGGCGATAAATCGGATTCCCTTTTTGTCGAGGGCAATTCCGGAGGCCGGCTGCCTGCTTTGTGCTAAATGCGCCCGGTTTCCTGCTACTAACTGTAAACTGACCTTTGCCTTCAAAGTTCGCTTGTTAGACACCACAAAACCCCACGCCGCCCCGAGCGTCCCCCAATCTCTTCCCCGCACTCTTTCTCTATGCACGCACCCACCCCGTCCCCCGATACCTCCGAGCAAACTCAACCCCGCGACGCGCAAGGCAGGAAAATCTGGACGGTGGGCACGCTCACTTATGTCGGCGCCGGGCTGGCCATTCTCTTCTTCTGGCTGCTCTGGGGCGACTTCGCCTGGAACATGAAGGAGCGCGCCATCCAGCCGATGTCGCAGATGCTCTTCAAGCAGTTCGGCGCGAGCAACGTCCTCCTCGGCATCATGGTCACCTCGCTGCCCGCCGCGCTCGGCATGCTGCTGGGACCGATCGTCAGCGTGCGCTCGGACAACTATCGCGGACGCTGGGGCCGCCGCATTCCCTACCTTTTCGGGCTCACGCCGATCGCGGCGCTCGTCATGGCCTCCATGGGCTACACCCCCGAGATCGCCGACGCGCTTTCGGCCATGCTCGGAGACTCGGCTCCCTCGCCCCTCGTCTGCCGCCTGATCGTGTTCAGCTGTCTCTGGACGATCTTCGAGATCTTCACGGTCATGGCCAACGTCGTGTTCACGAGCCTGATCAATGACGTCGTTCCCCAAGCCGTCATCGGCCGCTTCTTCGCCCTCTTCCGCATCGTCAGCCTCGGCGCCGGCATCATTTTCAACAAATTCATCATCAGCCACGCCGAGGAAAACTACCGCCTCATCTTCCTCGCTTTGGGCGCGCTCTACGGCCTCGGCTTCACGCTCATGTGCTTCATGGTCAAGGAGGGCGACTACCCGCCGCCCCCGCCGCGCCAGGAAGGCGCCCTCGCCAGTCGCGTCGTCACCCCGCTCAAAGCCTATTTCCGCGAATGCGCGTCCCATCGCTTCTATCTGTGGGTGTTCATCGCCAACATGTTCGGGTGGTCCGCGTTCCTGCCGATCAACTCCTTCGACGTGCCCTACGTGAAAAGCATCGGCATGAGCATGGAGCGCTTTGGTGATCTGCGCTCCCTCACCTACGCCATCTCGATCTGCCTCGCATTGGCCATCGGCTGGATGGCGGACAAATTCCACCCCATCCGGCTCGGACTCTTCTCCCTCGCGATCTATGCGGCGGTTTCGCTCTGGGCCGGGCTGGTCTCGCACACCGTGACCAGCTTCTCCATCGCCTACGTCGCGCACGGCGTCCTCTCGGGCATCTTCTTCACGGGCACCGCCTCGCTCTTTCCCCGCCTCTTCCCCCGCGTGAAATTCGCCCAGTTCGCCTCCGCCGCCCTGATTTTCCAAGCCATCGGCTTCCTCGGCGTCCCACCCCTCACGGGCAAGATCCTCGATCTCACCGGCCAATCTTACCACTACACCTTCGTGATCGGTGGCTTCGTCGCCGCCGCCGGTTGCGCCGCGTTTGTCTACGTTTACCGGCAATTCTACACGCTGGGCGGCACCAAGAGCTACACCCCCCCGGGAAGCTGATCGCCTCTTCAAGGTGGTCGGTAAAGCGCGCGACCCACGGCCGCCCCGCTTCGCGCTTTACCGGCCCCGGCACGGCGGGCACAACGCCCCACCGTGCCCGCCCAAGCCCAAGCCACCCCTCTCGTTTCCCCAGCCGACATCGGCCGAGCCCTTGACCGGATCGCCGCCGAGATCGCCGCCCGCCACCCCGCCGGCCAGACCCGCCGCCTCGTCGTCCTAGGCATCGCCAACGGCGGCGTCCACGTCGTCACGCGGCTCCAGCTTCTGCTGCGCAAGCATTACCCGGAAAAAGCCCGCCCGCGCACCGGCATTATCGACATCTCCTTCCATCGCGACGACATCGGCCGCCACCCCATCCCGAAGGAGTTCACGCCGACCGTCATCCCCATCGATGTCACGGGAGCGGACGTCATCCTCGTCGACGATGTCCTCCAATCCGGCCGCACCGTGAAGGCCGCCCTCGACGAACTCTTCGACCACGGCCGCCCCGCCAAAGTCGAACTCGCCGTCCTCGTCGACCGCGGCGGCCGCACCCTGCCCTTCGCCGCCGACTACACCGGTCTCGTCGTCGAAGCCGCGCCCGAGGAAAAAGTCACCGTCGTCCTCCTCGCCACAGACCCGCGCCACGACGCCGTCTCCGTCGCACGCCCCGCCGGCAAATAACCGGCCGCACCGCGCACCTTTCTCCTCTTCTCCATGTCCTGGAACCGCCGCCACCTCCTCACGCTCGAGGAACTCTCCCTCGCCGAGATCGAGCAGATCCACACCGTCGCCACCGCCTTCAAAAAGGTGCTCAACCGCTCGGTCAAAAAAATCCCCGCCCTTCGCGGAAAGACCATCGTCAACCTCTTCCTCGAGCCCAGCACGCGCACGCGCATGGCCTTCGACATGGCCGCCAAGCGCCTCAGCGCCGACGTCATCTCCTTCGACGCCGCCAGCTCCTCCACCACCAAGGGCGAGACCCTTCGTGACACCGCCGAAAACATCGCCGCCCTCGGCGCCGACATGATCGTCCTGCGCCACTCCTGCGCCGGCTCGCCCCTCTACCTTTCGAAGATCCTCGGCATCCCCGTCATCAACGCCGGCGACGGCTCCCACGAGCATCCCACCCAGGGACTCCTCGACACCTTCACCATGCGCGAGCGCCTCGGCGACCTGAAGGGCCGCCGCGTCACCATCCTCGGCGACATCCTCTTCAGCCGCGTCGCCCGCTCCAACATCCACGCCTTGGTCAAATTCGGCGCCAAGGTCACCCTCTGCGGTCCCTCGACCCTCGTCCCCCACAGCCTGGAGAGCCTCGGCGTCACCGTCTCCCACGACCTCCGCTCCGCTCTGGCCGACGCCGAGGTCGTCATGCTTCTTCGGATACAGCACGAGCGCCAGACGCAGACCATGTTCCCCAGCCTCGGCGAATACACCTCGATGTTCGGCCTCAACCAGACCCGCGCCGGCTGGCTGCATCCGAAGGCGATCATCATGCACCCCGGCCCGATCAACCGCGGCGTCGAGATCGACAGCGCCCTCGCCGACGGCGAGCGCAGCGTGATCCTCGACCAGGTCACCAACGGCATCGCCGTCCGCATGGCCTGCCTCTACCTCTGCGCCGGCGGCGCCCCCGAATCCGTGGTCCCGGTCGACTGAACGGACGGAGGAATGGCCGCAAAGAGTCGCAGAAGTCGCAAAAAGAATTATGAAAGATCCGATCTTCCTTCTCTGTGACCGCGTCCGCGAAACCGCCTTCGCCCTTCACAAATATCATCGTCACGGCCACACCGAAAAAACTTACGAGAACGGCCTCGCCCATCGGCTTCGCAAGCAAGGCTTGAAAGTCGTCCAACAACACCCGCTCCACGTCTACGACGAGGACGGGACCATCCTTGGCGAATACTTTGCCGATCTGCTCGTCGAGGATCAGCTCATCATAGAACTCAAAGCCTGCCGCGCCGTGGCCGACGAGCACGTCGCTCAACTTCTCGGCTACCTCCGCTCCTCGCGCCGCGAACACGGGCTCCTCATCAACTTCGGTTCGCCGATCCTCCAAATCCGCAAATACGCCCTCACCGACCGAGACCCGCTCGATCCCTGATTTTTTTGCGCCTTCTGCGCCTTTTTGCGGCCATTCCAAACCTCCGATCTTCCTCGTCTCCGATGCCTCTCCTCCACATCACCAACGCCCGCGTCATCGATCCCGCCGCCAAGCGCGACGCCGCCGGCGACCTCTTTATCCGCGACGGCGTCTTCGTCGCCCGCCCCTCCGCCGCCGACCTGAAAAAAGCGAAGCGCGTCGACGCCGCCGGCCTTGTCGCCGCCCCCGGCCTCATCGACGTCCACGTCCACCTCCGCGAACCCGGCCAGACCCACAAGGAGACCATCGAGACCGGCACCCGCGCCGCCGCCGCCGGCGGCTTCACCAGCGTCGTCTGCATGCCCAACACCGCGCCCGTCGCGGACAACGCCGGCACCATCCAGCTCATCAAGGACTCCGCCGCCCGCTCCGCCGCCGTCCACGTCTACCCCACCGGCTGCATCACCGTCGGCATGAAGGGCCAGGCCCTCGCCCCCATCGGCTCCCTCAAGCGCGCCGGCGTCATCGCCATCACCGACGACGGCGACTGCGTGCAAAGCAACGAGCTCATGCGCCGGGCCTGCGAATACGCGAAGATGTTCAACCTCCCGATCATGGACCACTGCCAGGACCACTCCATGACCGTCCGCGCCGTCATGAACGAAGGGAAGATGTCCGTGAAGCTCGGCCTCAAGGGCTGGCCCAACGCCGCCGAGGACCTCATCGTCGCGCGCAACTGCATCCTCTCCGAATACACCGGCGCGCACATCCACATGCAGCACGTCTCGTCCCGCGCCTCGGTCGTCATCCTCCGCCGCGCCAAAGCCCGCGGCGTCAAGGTCACCGGCGAAGCCACCCCCCACCACATCGCCCTCACCGACGAGGCCCTCGCCACCTACGACACCCACTTCAAGATGAACCCGCCCCTCCGCACCGAGGAGGACCGCGTCGCCATCATCGCCGGCCTGAAGGACGGCACCCTCGACATCCTCGCCACCGACCACGCCCCGCACACGCCCGACGAGAAGGATCGCGAGTTCGACCTCGCGCCCAACGGCATCCTCGGCTTCGAGACCGCCCTCGCCGTCACGCTCGATATCCTCGTCCGCAAAAACAAATTCAAGCTCTCCACCGTCGTCGACCTCTGGACCCGCAAGCCCGCCGAGCTTCTCGGCCTCCCCGCCGGCACCATCGCCGAGGGCGCCCCGGCCGACCTCGTCCTCTTCGACCCCGAAGCCGAGTGGCTCTACGACGCAAAGAAGGGGTTCTCCAAATCCGCCAACTCCCCGTGGAGCGGCCAAAAACTCCGCGGCCAGGTCAAGGCCACCTACGTTTCCGGCCGCCTCGTCTTCGACGGCCAAAAGATCCTCGCACGCTGATCGCGAGATCTCGCGAGCCCGCCGCATTACGCGAACCCGCCGCATTAAGCCCTCCCATTAGAAATCCCTGCCAGCCAAAGCCCGCAGCCGCCCCCGGCCCGCGGGCTTTTTCGTATCCGCCCACCCGCTCTCGCCATCCCCCGCTCCGCCCCACCGCCGCCCGCCTCCCCAACTCTGTATCAACCCTTGTGTAACCTATTAGGTTACACAAGGGTTGATGATCTTCCTGTTATCGTCTTTCTTTTTGCGTGGAGGACACTTCGCACGATCATGCTCCACACGCGCATGACCGTCCGCATCGCCGCACCGCTTCTCGCTCAGATCGAGATCGATCCCGATGTCGTGACCACCAGCGTTTGGTCCCACCTGCTCACCGTTGGGGGCGTCCTGCTCGCGCTTTTCGCTCTCGCAAGGCTCTTCGGAGAACGCCGCCAACCCGGCAACACCCTCGCCTGGCTCATGGGCATCGTCCTCGTGCCCTACGTCGGCGTGCCGCTCTACCTGCTCATCGGCGGTCGAAAAATCCGCCGCCTCGCCCGCCGTAAACGCCGCATCCGGCTGCCCGTGCCCCCGGAAGCCCGCGCCTCCGACACCACCCTCGCCCACCCCGTCGCCCAAGCCATCTGCACCAACGGCGCCGGCGAGCCCGTCGGCGGCAACACGGTCCGTCTCCTCCGCGACGGCGAGGACGCCTTCGCCGAACTCGAACGTCGCATCCTCGCCGCGCGTCACACCATCCACATCGCGACCTTCATCCTCGGCCGCGACGCCACAGGTCGTCGCGTCGTCCAGCTCCTCGCCCGTCGCGCCCGCGAAGGCGTGAAGGTGCGCCTGCAACTCGACGCTCTCGGCTGCTTTTTTTCCCGCGGTCGCTTCGTCGAACCCATCCGTCGCGCGGGCGGTGAAGTCGCGACCTTTCTCCCCGTCGTTCCGCTCTCCGGCCGGGGCTCGGCCAATCTTCGAAACCACCGCAAGATCGCCGTCTTCGACCGCGAAGTCGCCCTCGCCGGCGGCCACAATTTAGCCCGCGAATACCTCGGCCCCCAACCGTGGCGCAAACGCTGGACCGACCTCGGCATCGTGATCGAGGGCCCCGCCGCCGCCCAGCTCGACGAGGTCTTTCTCGCCGACTGGACTTTCGCGACCGGCCGTCCCGCCGGGCCGGGAACGCCGCCTCCGGCCCCGACCATCGGCACGGAAAACACGGAGCTCGGACACCGAGTTCACGGAGCTCCATCCCCACAATCCGACTCCCCCGATTCTCCGCCCCCTCTGTGTCCTCCGTGTCCGAGCTCCGTGCGCTCCGTGGCCAAAACGTCCGTCCCGTTCTCCGAGCTCCAAGTCGTCGCCAGCGGCCCCGACGTCAGCGGCGACCCTCTCTACGAAGGCATCCTTTCCATGATCAAACAGGCCAAAAGCAGCATCTGGATCGTCACTCCCTACTTCATTCCCGACGAGGTCCTGCTCCGCTCCCTCGTCGTCAAGGCCCGCGCCGGCCGCGACGTCACCCTTATCCTCCCCGCACGCTCCAACCACCCGGTCACCGACCTCGCCCGCCGCTCCTTTCTCCGTCAGCTCGTGCGAGCCGGCGCCCGCGTTCTCGCCTATCAACCGCGCATGCTCCATGCGAAGACCGTGATCGTGGACGACTCGCTCGCCCTCGTCGGCTCCGCCAACGTCGACATGCGCAGCCTCTTCGTGAATTTCGAAATCGGCGTCATCCTCCACACGCCGACCGACGTCCACGCCCTCCGCGCCTGGGCCGGTGAGCTCACCCGCCATTGCCAGCCCCTGACGCTCGCCGACCTGAAGCGGCGCCGTTTCCCCGGAAACCTCCTCGAGGACCTCAGCCGTCTGCTCACCCCCTTGCTTTAAACGGGACCAATCTACCCAGCCTGATTCCCGGGTTTACCCGCCGAGCCCCTCGCGGCATTCTTTGGTCAAAGCCCGTCGGGGCTTTTCTGCTCCACACTATCCGCCATGAAAAAGAAACTCGCTCTGCTCGCCCTCGCGGTCGTCCCGCTCGCCGCCACCGCCACGCCGGTTCCCGGCGCTCAGTCGACCGTCACGCTCAGCCTTTTCGCCTACCAGACCGAACCTGTTTCGGACACCTCGACGCTCTACAAAACCAAGATCGTCAAATACAGTTACACCAGCCGCGACCTCCTTTCCGATCTGCTCGCGGAAGGCGTCCTCGGCGCGGGCGAGACCCTGAACGGCTGGAAGCTCGTCGTCGTCGACCGCACCCCGCTCTACACCGGCACCGAATCCGACCACAACACGCTCGTCTTCTACGCCATCAAGGCCGGCAAGACCCCCGTCCAGATTCCCGCCGCCCGCCTTGGGCTGAACGTCGAATCCCCCGCCAGCGCAGACGCGCTCGTCGAAAAATTCTCGGGCGACACCCTGACCAGCCGCAGCTCCACGTTCAAATCCCTCGTCAGCCTCTCCGGCCGGGCAACCCTGTCCTCCTTGGACGACACCTACGACAACAGCTTCGACCTCACCGCGTTCGCCAGCGGCGGAGACTCCGTCGTCACGCGCAAGCTGAAGGAAGGCACGGTCCCCTATTCCTTCACTTACAACCTCCTTGGCGCCGTCACCTTCAAACCCGTCCTCGGCATCCTCACGGACCACCTCGCCACCGACAACGCCAACGCCCCGATCGAAGGCAGCATCACGTTCTCCGCCTTCACCCCGATCGACATCACGACTTATCCCTATCAGTCCATCAGCACCGAATAAGGCTCAAGTCCCTCCTTATCGCCCGCGCCGCGCCCTTCCCGGACGCGGCGTTTTCTTTTTCCGCAATTCCACCCGCTCGCCATGCGGCCGCGCGCGTGCATCTTCCGCCCGCCCGCGCCGCTTGATGTCCGCCTCGACTTCCGATCCCTCGCCCGACTCCGACGCCGACGCCCATCCTGCGCCTCGCCCGGTGCCACCTCCGCACGGACGCGGCACCGCTCTGCGTCCGGCCAACCGCTTCGCTCAAATCCACGCCGTCCGCGATCCCGACGCCGAAGCGAATCTCGGCCCCGACCACGATCCCGCCGCCGCGCCCGATCCGCGCACGCAGTTTTTCGACGACGCCTCCGAGTCGATCCTCTCGCGCAACGACAGCCCCGACGTCCCCTTCACCTACGGCCTCAACCCCTACCGCGGCTGCGAACACGGTTGCGCCTACTGCTACGCCCGCGCCTACCACGACTACCTCGGCTGGGATAGCGGCCTCGGTTTCGAAACCAAGATCCTCGTCAAACGCCGCGCCCCCGAACTCCTCCGCCGCGAACTTTCCTCGCCCAAATGGCGCCCCGCGCCCGTCGCGCTCAGCGGCGCCACCGATTGCTACCAACCCGCCGAGCGCCGCTTCCGCCTCACCCGCTCCTGCCTCGAGGTATTCGCCGAGTTCCGCAATCCCGTCGGCCTCATCACCAAAAACGCGCTCGTCACGCGCGACCTCGATCTCCTCGCCGACCTCGCCCGCTGGCAGTGCGCCTCCGTCAGCCTCACCATCACCACGCTCGACGCCGACCTCGCCGGCGCGCTCGAGCCCCGCGCCGCCCGCCCAGCCCACCGCCTTCGCGCCATCCGCGCCCTCGCCGACGCCGGGGTGCCCGTCGGTGTGATGATCGCGCCCGTCATCCCCGGCCTCACCGATCACGAGATCCCCGCCATCCTCGCCGCCGCCGCCGAGGCCGGCGCGAGCCACGCCGGAAAAATCCTCCTCCGCCTCCCGCACACCGTGAAAGACGTTTTCCTCGACTGGCTCGATGTCCATGCGCCCGGCAAAAAAGCCCGCGTCCTCGACCGCATCCGCGAAATCCGCGGCGGCGAGCTCAACGTCGCCGACTGGGGCAAACGCTTCCGCGGCGAAGGCATTTTCGCCAAGCAAATCCACAACCTCTTCCACGTCGCCGCCCGCCGCGCCGGCCTCGACCGGGCATTCCCCGAACTCAGCGCCGCCCACTTCCGCCGCCCCGGCGGCACGCAGCTCGACCTCTTCTGATTTTGGAGGTGGCACGGGCGTCCCGCCCGTGAGCTCGTCATCCCAGGCCCTTCGCGCTTGTGACGCCCCTCCCTCGCAACCAAATCGGTTGCATGTCCCTCGACTTCGAAAGGTTAAAAGTCATCGCCCGCCGCCTCAGCATCTGGGATTGGATTTTCTGGTTCGGCCTCGGCGGCTGGGGCCTAGTGAATCTCGCCCGCACCGGGACCCCCGTCAGCGGACTCCTCGCGGTCATCTTTCTCAGCGCGGGCGTCTTTCAACTGCTGGCTCATCGCTGGGCCTGGCACTTCGGCTTGGGAGCGTGGCTGCTCTTTTTCGCGTTCGCTTCCATCCTCGCCTACGAACGCAGCTTCTCCGTCCTGCGCGTCGTCGCTCTCTTCGCCATTCTTTGGGGAGCGTGGGACCATTATCGCAACCGCCCCCGCTACCGTGCCCTGACCCGCCAAGCCTCCGGCGCCCCCACCGCCGAAACCGGCTCCGCCGACGAAGACGGCCCGAAACACTCCCTCGTTCTCCTGCTCCGCGAACCTCTCTATCTCGACACCGCGATCCTCGGCCAGATCGCCTCCCGCGCCTACGGCGTCCCCTTCAACGACGGCGACGACTGCGAGTGCTTTGTCGTCGGCGGCGACGACAAGCCCTACATCATGCGCGTGCAGGATGCCATGTTCCTTGTCCACCACTGGCCACGCCCCTACTTCGACGACCCCAAAGCCGTCGCGGACGCCTTCCGCGAACTGCGCCGCGCCAACGCCGTCCGCGAGCACCGCGCCTGGTTCTCCGTCGATTTTCTTCCCGCGTCGAAAGAACTTCCCGACGACAAAATCCACGACGCCATCGGCCGCCTTCTCGCCGAGATCTCCGCCACCCCCGCCGAAATCCTCGCCGTGTGCCATCCCTCGACCCGTCGCCTCGTCCCATGGGAACCCGAGTTCCGCGCAAAGCTCGGCGGCGGAGATCCGCTTTCCGTTTTCAACAACGATCAGGTGCCCGTCATCCAAGTCGACTCCGACTCGCCCGCCATGGCCGCCCTGCGGCGGGCGGAGGTGCGGCCCGGGGTTGCGGTGGCAGTCAAGGCACCAGCGCGCCGCGGACAAAGAGCCCTTCGCCGTCAAAGCCCCCGTCACCGAATCCGGCAACACCGAGTTCATCTGGATCAAGGTCAAGGCCATCGCCGGCGACCAGATTCACGGCTTCCTTGCCAACGACCCCGTCGCCCTCGGCGACCTCAAGCTTGGCTCTTTCGTCACCGTCTCCGTCGCCGATCTCAACGACTGGGTTTGCCCCGATCCCGCCGCTCCCGATCGCCCGCTTGGGCTCTTCACCGTGAAAGCGGTGCATGACTCCGGCCAAGGTTGAGTCCGAGCCTTTCGCTCCGCTCGGTTTGCCTCCACCGCGCCCCCGCGCTTCTTCCCGGAGTTCTTCCTCCCGCAATGTCCAACCACTACGATTTCCCGCAAAAATTCCGCGCCCTCTACGACCACGCCGTCGCCCTCTACGCGCAAGGTCGACGTGGCGCCGCCACCTACTTCGACACAGGGCAATCCGCGTGGCTCGACTCCAACGGCCTCTCCGCGCAGGCCCTCTACGACTACGCCGAAGACCACGTCGGCGGCGGCGAGCCCGGCTTCGAGCACGCGCTCGCCATCGAGCTGATTCGCCGCGACTATTTCCTCACCGTCCAGCACGGCGTCGGCACCGGTCAGATCGCCGATCCCGCCACCTGGCCCGCCAAAACCGCCGCCGTCGAAGGCATCGAGTGGCTCCCGCGCATCATCCCCAAAGCCCGCGCCAAGCTCCGCGGCGAACTCCCCTCCTCGCTCATGTATTGCTGCGGTGGAGACAGAAATTTCTTCAAGGCGCACGACATCCTCCCCGCCGAGTTCCTCGCCCTCTTCTGGCGCCACGAGGACGACATCCCCGCCATCATCAACTGGGTCGTCTCCCGCCGCACCGTCCCCGCCGCGAAGTAAACGAAGCCCATCACCCCGCGGCCATTGGCCGCCCATCGATACCCGCCAGCGCCGTCTCTCCCGAGACGGCGCTTCTGTTTTTCAAGGAAGCGCCATTGGCCGCTTCCATCAGTGGTTTACCCCTGGCTTGAAATCGCCGACCCCGACCACGCTGAAAAAAATCTGATTGAAAAGCGCGTCGCATGCGCGCCATGTCCCGCCCAACAAGTTTAGGCGAACCCGAGGCGTCGGGCTGAGACCGGGACACGATCCGTCCCCATAGCCTTCGAACCTGATGCGGTTAGCACCGCCGAAGGGAAAACGGGTCCGACGGACCGCGCGGCCATCCGCGCATTTCGGCGGCACTGGGATCTCCAAGGCGTTTGCCCGCCCACGCCTCGATCCCATGTCCACCACCGCCATCTCCGCTCCTTCCGTCCCCGCGCCCTCCGCGAATCCATCCGCGTCGGCCGCCTACGCCCACACGCTCTTCCCCGGCTCCCGCCGCGCCTACCTCCAAGGCTCGCGCCCCGACCTCCGCGTGCCCGTCCGCGAGATCGCGCTCTCCCCCACGCGCCGCCCCGACGGTTCCGAAACACCCAACGCCCCCGTCACCGTCTACGACACCTCCGGCCCTTGGGGCGACGCGTCCTTCCACGGCGACGCCACCCGCGGCCTCCCCGCCCTCCGCGCCGCCTGGATTCGCGAGCGCGGCGACGTCGAGGAAACCGCCGGCCGCGCCGTGCAACCGATCGACGACGGCTACCTCTCCGAAAAACACCGCGCCCAAGCCGAGGCCGAAGGCCGCCGCAACTCCCTCAAATACTTCGACCGCTCCTCCCGCCCCGTCCTGCGCGGAAAGCCCGGTCAACGCCCCACCCAGCTCGCCTACGCCCGCGCCGGCATCATCACCCCCGAGATGGAGTTCGTCGCCCTCCGCGAAAACGCCCGCCTCCACCAGATGCGCGCCGACGGCCCGCGCGATTCGCTCTTCCGCCAACACCCCGGCGCGCCGCTCGGCGCCTCCATCCCGCGCGAGATCACACCCGAGTTCGTCCGCTCCGAGATCGCCCGCGGCCGCGCCATCATCCCGGCCAACATCAACCACCCCGAGCTCGAGCCGATGATCATCGGCCGCAACTTCCTCGTCAAAATCAACACCAACATCGGCAACTCCGCCGTCGCCTCCTCCATCGACGAGGAAGTCGAGAAGATGCGCTGGTCCGTCAAATGGGGCGGCGACACCTTGATGGACCTCTCCACCGGAAAAAACATCCACCAGACCCGCGAGTGGATTCTCCGCAACTGCCCCGTCCCCGTCGGCACCGTCCCCATCTACCAGGCCCTCGAAAAAGTCGGCGGCCGTCCCGAAGCCCTCACCTGGGAAATCTTCCGCGACACCCTCGTCGAGCAGGCCGAGCAAGGCGTCGACTACTTCACCATCCACGCCGGCGTCCTTCTCCGCTACATCCCGCACACCGCCCGCCGCATGACCGGCATCGTTTCCCGCGGTGGCTCCATCATGGCCAAGTGGTGCCTCCACCACCACAAGGAGAACTTCCTCCACACCCACTGGGACGACATCTGCGACCTCATGGCCGCCTACGACGTCTCCTTCTCCATCGGCGACGGCCTCCGCCCCGGCTCCATCGCCGACGCCAACGACGAGGCCCAGTTCGGCGAACTCAAAACCCAGGGCGAGCTCACCACGCGCGCTTGGGAACGCGGCGTCCAAGTCATGTGTGAAGGCCCCGGCCACGTCCCGCTCCACCTCATCCCCGAGAACATGGAGAAACAACTCGAGTGGTGCCACGAGGCCCCCTTCTACACCCTCGGCCCGCTCACCACCGACATCGCCCCCGGCTACGACCACATTACCAGCGCCATCGGCGCGGCCAACATCGGCTGGCACGGCTGCGCGATGCTTTGCTACGTCACGCCCAAGGAACACCTCGGCCTTCCCGACCGCGACGACGTCCGCGCCGGCGTCATCGCCTACAAGATCGCCGCCCACGCCGCCGACCTCGCCAAGGGCCATCCCGCCGCCCAATACCGCGACAACGCCCTCTCCAAAGCCCGCTTCGAATTCCGCTGGGAGGACCAGTTCAACCTCGGCCTCGATCCCGAGCGCGCCCGCGAATATCACGACGCCACCCTCCCCCAGGAAAGCGCCAAGACCGCCCACTTCTGCTCCATGTGCGGCCCGCAATTCTGCTCGATGCGGATTACCGACGACATCCGTCGCTACGCCGACGAAAAGGGGCTGAACACCTCCGACGCCCTCGCCGCCGGCCTCGACGAAAAAGCCGCCGAATTCCGCTCCGCCGGCGGCGAAATCTACCACGCCGCAAAGTCCTGATCCTTCACCAAACTTCGCGTCCTTCGCGCTTCTTCGCGCCTTCGCGTCAAAAATCCGAAGCCCATGCGTATTCACCTTAACGATACTCCTCGCGAGCTCCCCGCCCCGGCGACGCTTGCCACCCTCGCCCGCGAGCTGGGCCTCGCCGAGCGTCGCGGCGTCGCCGTCGCGCTCAACGACGCCGTCGTCCCCCGCGCCTCCTGGCCCGCCACCGCCCTCTCCGAAGGCGACCGCGTCCTCGTCATCCAAGCCACCCAAGGCGGCTAAATGATTAGCCACAAAAGGCTCAGAAATCGCAGAACCAAGCCACGCTCCGTTTTTGCGCCTTCTGTGCCTTTTGTGGCCAACCCTCCGTTGCGGTGAACCTGATCCTCATCTCCCCAGAGTCCGAAGACGCCCGCGAGCTCCCCGCCCTCCCGCGTCTCTTCGAGTCCGGCCTCGCGCACTACCACCTGCGCAAGCCCGCCTGGGACCGCGCGCGCCTCGCCTCCCACCTCCGAGCCATTCCCGCCGAGTTTCATCCGCGCCTCATCCTCCACACCCACCACGACCTCGCCGCCGACTTCGCCCTAGGCGGCCTCCACTTCCGCGACACCG
>CBIHRE010000035.1:0-16521 GCA_966212385.1 uncultured Akkermansia sp.
GAATATTTCCGGTAATCTTTTTCGAATACGATCCGATAACCGGAGTTCCATGTATAGCTTGGCAAACGCCGTAATCCGCCCTCTGACGCACCGCGAAATAAGCTGCGCGCAGGAGTGGGCGATTTCGGAAGGCTGGAATCCGGGCCCCTGCGATCCCTTCGTCTTCGAGGCGGCCGACCCGGGCTCTCTGCTTACCTTGGAGCTTCACGGTCACCTTGCCGGCGCCATTTCCGCGGTCCGCTTCTCGCCGGAATTCGGTCACCTGGGTTACTTCGTCGTCGCCCCGCCCTACCGTCGTTCGGCGCACGCCTGGCACCTTTTGCAAGCCGGCTTCGAACGTTTGGGCGACCGCACGATCGGCGGCGACGGCGTGCCCGAACATGTGCGCGCCTACGCTCGGGCGGGCCTGCTGCCGCACCATCTGACCATTTCCCATCACGGCGTCGCGCCCATGGAGGTTCGCCCATGGCAGCCCGGCATACGTCCATTGGGCGAGCTATCGATCAGCCAGCTGGTGGCCTACGATACCCAAAGCACGGGATTTTCGCGCGCGGCCTTCTTGCATGCGTGGATCGCTTTGCCGGCGAGCCTGACGCTCGGATTCTACCGTGACGACCGGCTTTGCGGCTTCGGCGTCGCGCGGCGCTGCCACCAAGGCGTCCGCTTGGGCCCTTTCCAAGCCGACGACCCCGAAGCCGCGGAAGCCCTGTTCGAGGCCTTGGCAGGTTTCGCCCCCGGCGAGAAAATCGCGATCGATTGCCCGGAAACAAATCCGGACGCCGCCCGCTTGGCCCGGAAAAACGGCCTCGTTCCCGGCGCCACCACCGTTCGTCTTTACCGCGGACAACCGCCGATCGACCGCCCCGAGCGGATTTACAGCCTGATGAGCTTTTCGCTCGGCTAAACCAACTTGGGTTTCGAAACCGGCCCGCGCGGCTTCCCTCCTTTTCGCATCCCCCAGTCTCCGCATTTGCCTTCCGCCACGCGCTGACCTTCGTGCCCGCGTGGTCCGTTCCGCCTCCTCCCCTTCCCGCTCCCCCGCCAAGTCCGCCGCCCACCCGGCGCCCCAGTGCATCCGCCTGCGCGGTGTGCGCCAAAACAACCTCAAGGGCTTCGACCTTGATCTGCCCCTCGGCCGCTACATCGTCGTCACCGGCCCCAGCGGCGCGGGCAAAAGCTCGCTCGTCTTCGACACCCTCCACGCCGAAGGCCAGCGCCGCTACGTCGAGACCTTCTCCGCCTACACCCGCCAGTTCCTCGACCTCCTTGACAAGCCCAAGGTCGACGCCATCGAGAACATCCGCCCCTCCATCGCCATCGAGCAGACCAACACGGTCAAAACCTCCCGCTCGACCGTCGGCACGATGACCGAGCTCACCGACTACTTCAAAGTCTGGTTCAGCCACGTCGCCACCTGCTTCGATCCCGCCACCGGCAAACCCGTCGAGGACGACACGCCTTCCACGATCTGGGAAAAAGCCCGCGCCGCCCACTCCGGCCAGACCCTCGTCGTCGCCTTCAAGGTCACGAAGCCCGCCAACCTCGAGTGGTCCGAGATCCTCTCCAGCCTCAAAGGCCAGTCCTACATCCGCGTCCTCACCTCAGCCCTCGCCGCCCACCGCGTCGAAGATCTCCTCGCCGAACCCGCCCCGCTCTCCGCCGCCGATCACCTCTTCGTCGCCCAAGACCGCATAACCCTCAACGCCGACGCCAAGGTCCGCTTCCTCGAAGCCGCCGAACAAGCCCTCCACTTCGGCCAAGGCGAGCTCCACCTCTTCGCACCGTCTTCCGAGGCTCCTGGCTCCTCGCTCCCAGCGCCCAGCTTCCTGCCTGCCGGCCATTACTCCCGCGGCCTGCATTCCCCTGAAACCGGCCGCACCTTCCGCCCCGCCTCCCCCGCCCTCTTCTCTTTCAACTCGCCCCTCGGCGCCTGCCCGCGCTGCCGCGGTTTTGGCCGCATCATCGAGATCGACCTCAACCTCGCCATTCCCGACCGCTCGCTCTCCATCGCCGACGGCGCCATCAAAGCCTGGCAGGGCGACACCTACGGCGAATCGCAAAAAGACCTTATCCGCTTCGCCAAAAAAATCGGCCTGCCCATCAACGTCCCCTTCGCCGACCTCTCCGCCGAACACCAAAAACTCGTCCTCGAAGGAGAGCCCGGCTACGGTCAGCCCGGCCGCGAATGGCCCGCCGCCTGGTATGGCCTGAAGGGCTTTTTCGACTGGCTCGAAAAGAACACCTACAAGACCCACGTCCGCGTCTTCCTCTCCCGCTTCCGCGCCTACAACGAGTGCCCCGACTGCCGCGGCACCCGCCTCCAGCCCGAGTCCCTCTGCTGGAAGTGGAACGGCAAAACCCTTCCCGAGCTCTACCAACTCCCCGTCGCCGAGCTTCTCGACCTCGTCTCCGACACCGCCGCCACCGACAAGGCCAAGACCACCGACCGCTCCGTCCACCTCGCCCACGAGTCCATCCTCACTCGTCTGCGCTACCTCGTGCAGGTCGGCCTCGGCTACCTCACCCTCGACCGCACGAGCAAAACCCTCTCCGGCGGCGAGACCATGCGCGTCGGCCTCACCTCCTGCCTCGGCACCTCCCTCGTCGACACCCTCTTCGTCCTCGACGAGCCCTCGGTCGGCCTCCACCCGCGAGACATCGACCGCCTCATCGAGATCATCCGCACCCTCACCGACGCCGGCAACACCGTGGTCCTCGTCGAGCACGACGAGTCCATGATCCGCGCCGCCGACCACGTCCTCGAGATCGGGCCCGTCCCGGGGGCCAAGGGCGGCCATCTCGTCTTCCAAGGCGACCTCCCCTCGCTCCTCCGCTCCCGCGACTCCCTCACCGGCTCCTACCTCTCCGGTCGCAAATCCATCCCCACGCCCGCCAATCGCCGCCCAATCCCCGCCAAGCATCCGCGCCTGACCTTCACCGGCGTATCCAAGCACAACCTACAAAACCTCTCCGTCTCGCTCCCGCTCCAGCGCTTCGTCGCCCTCTCCGGCGTCTCCGGCTCCGGCAAGTCCACCCTCCTCGACAAGGTCATCCACCAAGGCCTCCTCGCCAAACGCCGCCAGCTCACCGAGGACGCCGCCGCGATCAAGTCCATCACCGGCGATGACTCCTTCACCGAAATCGTCCTCGTCGATCAGTCGCCCCTCTCCCGCACCCCGCGCTCCAACCCCGCCCTCTACACCGAGGCATGGGACCTCATTCGCGAACTCTACGCCAAGACCGAGACCGCCCAGGCCGCCGGCTTCAGCTCCTCGTCGTTCTCCTTCAACGCCGGCGACGGCCGCTGCGACCATTGCCAAGGCCTCGGCTACGAGCGCGTCGAGATGCAGTTCCTCTCCGACGTCTTCGTCCCCTGCCCCGTCTGCGAAGGCCGCCGCTTCAAGCCCGAGGTCCTCGCCATCACCTGGCAGGAAAAGTCCGTCGCCGACCTCCTCAACACCTCCGTCGCCGACGCCCTCGAGCACTTCATCTCGCAGCCCGCCATTCGCGCCCGCCTCGCCGTCCTCGACCAAGTCGGCCTCGGCTACCTCACCCTCGGCCAGCCCCTCAACACCCTCAGCGGCGGCGAAGCCCAGCGCCTAAAACTCGTCAAATACCTCAGCGGCGTCGCTGCCGAACCCCAAATAACCAATAACCAATCACCAGTCACCTCAGCAGGAGCATTGCTCCTGTTGGACGAACCCACCACCGGCCTCCACCGCCACGACGTCTCCCGCCTGCTCCAGGTTCTCCAAGCCCTCGTGGACCGCGGCCACAGCCTGATCGTCATAGAGCACAACCTCGACGTCCTCAAATCCGCCGACTGGATCGTCGAAGTCGGCCCCGAGGCGGGCGCCGACGGCGGCCGCATCGTCGCCGAAGGCACGCCCGAGCAGGTCGCGCGCACCAAGACCGCCACCGCCCCCTACCTCGCCGAGGCCCTCTTCCCCGCCGCCGACACCTCCGGCGAACTCCTAGCCGCGGAGCCCGTCACCAATTACCAACTACAAATTACCAATTCCTCCGCGGCCCTTCGCCTCGAAGGGGCGCGGGAAAACAACCTAAAAAACATCTCGCTCACCATCCCGCACCGTCAGCTCAACGTCGTCACCGGCGTCTCCGGCTCGGGCAAGAGCACCCTCGCCTTCGATATCATCTTCGCCGAGGGCCAGCGCCGCTTCATGGACTCCATGAGCGCCTATGCCCGCCAGTTCGTGGAGCAGATGCCCCGCCCCGCCATCGACCGCCTCACCGGCATCCCGCCCACCGTCGCGATCGAGCAACGCATCACCCGCGGCTCCCGCAAGAGCACCGTCGCCACCATCACCGAAGTCGCCCAATACCTCCGCCTCCTCTACGCCCGCCTCGGCGTCCAGCACCACCCCGACACCGACAAGCCCGTCCAGCCCCTCTCCCCCGCGCAGCTCAAGCGCCTCCTCACCAAGGTTCTCGCCACCCCCGCCGCCAAGAAAGCGAAACACCTTTACCTCTGTGCCCCGCTTATCCGCGGTCGCAAGGGCCACCACCAGCCCATCGCCACCTGGATTGAGGATCACGGTTACGAGCTCATGCGCGCCGACGGCCGCGTCTTCCCTGTCTCCGCCTTCCAAAAACTTGACCGCTACTCCGAACACGACGTCGAGGTCGTCGTCGCCGACCTCAAGGCTTCGCCTTCCCTTCCGCGCCCCGCCTCCAAACCCAAATCACCAACTACCAATCACCCATCGCCCTCCGAAGCCCTCGACACCGCCCTGAGCCTCGGCAAAGGCAGCTGCTTCCTCCTAACCGAGAAAGGCACCGTCCTCAGCTGGTTCTCCACCACCCGCACCGACGCCGAGACCGGCGAGAGCTTCCCCGAGCTCGATCCGAAACACTTCTCGCACAACTCCCCGCGCGGCTGGTGCCCCACCTGCCGCGGCCACGGCCGCGTTTTCCCTTGGATGCTCGAGACCGACGAGGACGCCGACGAAAAGGACGATCCCGCCGCCCGCCTCCGCGAATTCGGCATCGAGTCCGAGGACGACGTGTCCAACGCCGGCACGCTCTGCCCCGACTGCAAAGGCCAACGCCTCGCCCGCATCCCTCGCGCCGTAAAACTTCACTTCCAGGGCAAACACCCGCCGCTCTCGCTCCCGCAGCTACTCTCCTCCACGCCCGCCACCCTCCTCCACAGCCTCGACCAGCTCGAGCTCGACGAACGCGGCCGCGCCATCGTCCAAGACATCATCCCGCAAATCCGCGAGCGCCTCCGCTTTCTCGACCACGTCGGCCTCGGCTACCTCTCGCTCGACCGCCCCACCGACACCCTCAGCGGCGGCGAAGCCCAGCGTATCCGCCTCGCCGCCCAGCTCGGCACCAACCTCGCCGGCGTGCTCTACGTCCTCGACGAGCCCTCCATCGGCCTCCACGCCCGCGACAACGACCGCCTCATCGAGACCCTCCAGAACCTCCGCGACAAAGGAAACACCCTCCTCGTCGTCGAGCACGACGACGAGCTCATGGAGCGCTGCGACCGCCTCATCGACCTCGGCCCCGCCGCCGGCGTCCACGGCGGCGAGATCCTCGCCGAAGGCACCCCCGCCGAGGTCAAGCGTATCGAAAAATCCCTTACCGGCCGCTACCTCGCCACCGGCATCACCCACCCGCTGAAGGGCAGCTACCGCCCGGTCTCCGACACCCTAAAAACAAAAAACAAATCACAAATCACTGCCACGCCCCCGGCGTGGCTTGAACTCACAGGTGCCCGCCTCCGAAACCTCAAGAACTTCGACCTCCGCCTCCCCCTCGGCCGCCTCATCATGGCCTGCGGCCCCAGCGGCGCCGGCAAGTCCACGCTCTTCCGCGACCTCCTCCACCCCGCCGTAGCCCACGCGATCAAAACCAAGACCGCCAAGCTCACCGGCAAAGCCTACGTCAAGGCCCTCGACCTCGACTCCGTCGAGCCGCCGCCCTTTGCCGAGCTGCGCAACGCCCACGCGTTCAAACAAGTCATCGAGGTGGACCAATCCCCCATCGGCAAAACCCCGCGCTCCACGCCCGCCACCTACCTCGGTATCTTCGACCTTATCCGCACCTTCTTCGCCTCGATTCCCGAGGCCAAGATGCGCGGCTACACCGCCGGCCGCTTCTCCTTCAACACCGCCGGCGGACGCTGCGAAACCTGCGCCGGCGCCGGCCGCGTGAAGCTCGAGATGGCATTCATGCCCGACACCTACCTCCCCTGCGACGACTGCCGCGGCTCACGCTACGCGCCCGAACTCGCCGACCTCACGTGGAAAGGCAAAAACATCGGCCAGGTCCTCCAGCTCACTTTCGACGAAGCCGTCGGCTACTTCGATTTCCACAGCCAGCTCAGCCAAGTCTGCCAGCTCATGTGCGACTGCGGCCTCGGCTACCTCACCCTCGGCCAATCCAGCCCCACGCTCTCCGGCGGCGAAGCCCAGCGCCTCAAGTTGGTCACCGAGCTCACCCAAGGCCTCGCGAGCTACCGCGAGCGTTCCCGAGACATCAAATTCCAGAACCTCTACCTGCTCGAGGAGCCGACCATCGGCCTGCACCTCAGCGACTGCGAACGCCTCATCAAGGTCCTCCACGCCCTCGTTGATCAGGGACACACCGTGGTCGTGATCGAGCACCACCTCGACCTCCTCGCCGAAGCCGACTGGATCCTCGAACTCGGCCCCGTCGGCGGCCCCGACGGCGGCGAACTCCTCTACCAAGGCCCCCTCGCCGGCCTCCTGAAACAAAAGAACTCCCCCACCGCCCCCTACCTCCGCAGCAAACTGAAAGCATAGCCGTTTAGGTAGGGCGTGACTGCCGGGCGCGCCGCTTCGACTCTGGTTGGCCCTGCTTGACAGCATACGCCAATGGCGTAGCCCTGTCGCGTGGAATTTGTCCGCCTCCCTACCTTCGAAAGAACCGCCGACGGTCTTTTGCCGGAAGCTGAAAATCTTCGAGTTGGAGCTGCTTCTCACGGAGCATCCCGAGGCGGGCGACCTCATTCCCGGCGGACGCGGCCTGCGCAAACTTCGCCGCCCGGCCAAAGGCCGCGGCAAGCGCGGCGGCGCCCGCGTCATCTATTACCACGTCACCCGACAACACCTCATCCTGCTCATCGTCGCCTACGCCAAAAACGAGCAGGAAGACCTCGACCGCAAACAACTCCAGATCCTCGCCGATCTCATCAAAGCCGAATTCCCATGAAAGACTCCGATTTTCAGAATCTTCTCCAAGGTGTGCGCGAAGCCGGTTCCTACCTGCGCGGAAACAAAAAAGCCGCCGCCCGTGTTGATCGCATCGACCCGGAATCGGTCGCCGCAATCCGGGCCAAACTCCACCTCAGCCAAACCGCGTTTTCCGCCGCCTTCGGCATCAGCCCCGCCACCCTGCGCAACTGGGAGCAGGGTCGCCGCCAACCCACCGGCGCCGCCCGCGTCCTTCTCCGCATCGCCGCCAAACACCCCAAGGCCGTCTTAGAAGCGGTGCGCTAAGAAAACGGTCCGAAGCTGCGGCAGCCGCCGGAGTCTATCTATCTATTGCCGAAAGGAGCCTTGGAAAACCATGTGCCGAGTTACAGCGGTGATGTTTTCCAGATTCCCGATAAAGCCAAATTCACCTCGTTTGAAGCTGAGCGTGATCTCCCACTTACCGCAGCGATCCAAACGACAATAGAAGCCCGTTACCCATCACTGATCCCGATCCTTGATCAGGCTAGCGGATCAGCTTCCGTGAATCTCCGAAAGCACCTCGGCTACACAATAGGTGAGTTTATCGGGAACGTGCAGCGCGGATTCGAAAGAGGGGAACTTAAATCCGCTGATGAGCTGAAGCGACACGCCACGGTGGACTGGAAGACTACGAATCGCTGCTCGAACTTCCGCTCACCCCGTCGGGCGCGTCACCCGCAACATCTCCCTCGCCGACCAAAATCCCCTGCGTGACGCCGGCCTCGACCCCTCGTCCGACCTTATTTCCGTCTGAGCAGAGTTAGGCCGCAAAACCTCTCCGTTTGCCCTCCGTCTCCACTGCTTTCGTGCCCGTCTCTGCAGGTTTATTCCACACCTGCTTAGATTTGGATCAAATCTGCGCGAGTTTGCCTTCGGTCTGTGCAGGTTTGGTCCACGTCTCCTGACAGACGGAAGCCAAATCTGCGGGTCTCGACCACGTCTGTGCGGCGTCGGCATCCACACGTGCCCAGACGTGCCTAGTCTGAACGCAGACGAGGCAGGTCTCCATGGAGACGCGCTCCAATTCCCCGCCGTTGCCGTATAAAACCATGCTCGTCGACCGAACCCGGCTAGCCTCCGCGCTTGCTGTTAAAGACATGACTGTCCGCCAGGACCGCCGTCTCCATAACGGGCCGCACCCCTCAAGCACCATCGCTCCGCTCATCTCGAATCCTGTCTATATTTGAAACTACCCCGACCGCTCGCCGTCTGATAAATCCACGGCAATCGCGCCGTCTCGCCCTTTTCCTCCGCACAAGCGAGGCCGGCACAGAGCTCTCCCCCTTCCCCATGACATATCCCGCCAATCCCCTCCGGCCCCTCGCGCTCCTCGTCTTGTTCGTCTTGGCCGTCGCCCCCTCCGCCATCGTCCGAGCCGAAACCGGCGGCGCCGCCCCCGCGTCCACTCCTGCTCCCGCCCCCCCCGCCACCGACGCCGCGCGCCAAAAGTTCGAAGGCAAGGCCACCCGCCTCGTCTCCTCGCTCAAGCTGGAGGACGCCGAGAAAGCCTCGCGCGCCAAAGCCATCCTCGCCGACTGGCTCGTCACGATGGGCGCCTGGCACCAGGAAAACGACGCCAAGCTGAAGGATCTTTGGTCCCAATGGAGCAAGGCCCGCTCCGTCGTGCCGAAGGACGAGTTCCCCGGCGAGGTCATCTCCCACCAGATCGACGACGTCTACGCCACGCTCAAGCCCGCCTACCTCGCCTTCGTCGAACGCCTCGCCACCGAGCTTTCGTCCGAGCAGATCGACACGATCAAGGAAACCTGGAGCCGCAGCCCCGGCATGAAGCGCACCTACAACGCCTACCTCGAAACCGTTCCCGACCTCACCGAGGACCAGAAGAAGGTGATCGCCGACCGCATGGCGCTCGCCCGCGAGGACGCGATGCTCACCGACGCCGACAAGGAGATCGTCAACATCTTCAAACGCCACAAGGTGAAGGTCGAGGCCTACATCGGCTCGCTTCAATGGGCCAAACTCCACCAAGCCTACGCCAACCGCGGCAAGGAGCCCGCCAAGTAAGCGTTATCCTCAGCCAGCCGCCACCCGGGCCGACAAGAATCTAGGGTGGCTCTTTGCACATGCCCCGTCGTCGGCGACTCCTGAAGCAAAAGAACTCGCCCGCCGCGCCCGACCTCCGCAGCAAGCTCAAGGCCTGATGGCGCCTCATCCCTGCGTTAAAATCGTCGGTAGTTTCCAAGAGCTCGTCTCCACCCCGTTCTCCGGCGCGGTCAACGCCCTCTGCTGGCCGCGCACGCTCCCGGGTAACTTCGACGAAATCGCCGGCATCGTCGGTCCGCTCGACGAGATCGCCACCGTCGACGACGAGTCCTTGCTCGAACTGCCGCTAAGCCCCGCCGGCCGCGTCGCGCGCGACATCCTGCTCGCCGACCAGAAACTCCTGCGCGACGCGGGCCTCGATCCCTCGCTGGACCTCATCCCCGCCTACCCGCGTGAAGCCGCGCCCGGCCCCGTGCCGACCGACGTCTACGATTTTCACGCCGACAGCGCCAACACCCTCGCCGACACCTTTCTTTGCAGCTACACCGTCGCGTCCTCCGAAGGCGTGGCGAACACCGAGGCAATTCGCCGCGTCAACATCCCCGAAACACGCGCCGAACTCCTCCGCATCTACGGCGGCGACGACGACTCCGGTTTCGCCGCATGGATCTCCAGGCATTGCTACGACCTGCACTACGCCGCCCGGCCCGGCGCACACATCTACTCCTTCGGCTTCGGCAACCTCTGGCGCATCTCCACCCAGTGCCCCGGCAGCCCCGTCCTGCCCTGCATCCATCGCGCCCCCGCCACCAAGCCCGGCCAGCCCCCGCGCCTCCTGCTGATCAGCTGAAGCTCCGAGTTATGGCCGCAAAGAGTCGCAAAATTTCGCCACTGCCGACGGTGCCATTCCGAGCGCCTATAGGCGCCTGCAACGCTTCATCCGCTCGTGGATTCCTTGCGCCTCTTTGCGGCAATTCTCCGTCTCTCGCGGCTGCGACTCCGTCGAAATCGTTCTAACGATGCCCGCCGCGCCCTCCGCTCCCGCCGACGGCCTGCACCCGCGCAACCGCCACCACGGGCGCTACGATTTCCCCGCGCTCATCCGCGCCCATCCGCCGCTCGCCCGCCATCTCGTGCCGCACCCAGTCGAGGGCGACACCGTCAACTTCGCCGATCCCGCCGCGGTCCTCGCGCTCAACCGCGCCCTCCTCGCGCATCACTACGGCCTCGACCGTTACGAGCTTCCGCCCGGCGCGCTTTGCCCGCCCATCCCCGGCCGCGCCGATTATCTCCATCACCTCGCCGACCTGCTCGCCGAAGCCACACCCGATCACCAGCCGCCGCGCGGCCCCGCCGTGCGTGTCCTCGATCTCGGCGTCGGCGCCAACTGCATCTATCCGCTCCTCGGCGCCCGCGAATACGGTTGGTCCTTCGTCGGTTCCGACATCTCTAAAACCTCGCTCGATTCCGCCCGCCGCCTCGTCGCCGCGCACGCCCACGTCGGCGTGGCCGATTTGATCGAGCTCCGCCATCAGCGCGATCCGCGCTCTCTCTTCGCCAACATCACCGCGCCCGGCGAAACCTTTGCCGCCTCGCTCTGCAACCCGCCCTTCCACGCTTCGGCCACCGAGGCAGCAGCCGGCACCACGAGAAAACTCCGCAACCTCGCCGCCGGTCGCAGCCACCGCGCCGCCGGCCAGCCCGCGCTCAACTTCGGCGGCCAGGCCAACGAACTCTGGTGCGAGGGCGGAGAACTGGGCTTCCTCCACCGCATGATCGCCGAGAGCGCCTCGCGCCCGACGCTCTGCCGCTGGTTCACCAGCCTCGTCGCCAAAAGCGCCCATTTGCCTGAACTCGAACGCGCCCTCACCATAGCCCGCGCCACCGAGGTGCGCGTCATCCCCATGCGTCACGGCCAAAAACACAGCCGCATCCTCGCCTGGCGTTTCGCATCTCCCGACACGCCCATCGGGTGAGCACCCACTCCTCGCGCCCCGCCAATCACGCTACGTTCTGAGAAACTCCGCCCGCCCCATGAAAATCACCGAACTCGCCTTCACCGGCTACCCCGTCACCGACATGGCCCGTGCCCGCCGCTTCTACGAAGGCGTGCTCGGCCTCGCCGTCTCCCGCACTTGGGGCGACAAGGAAAACCCGCAGTGGGTCGAATACGACCTCGGCGCCAACTGCCTCGCCCTCGCCACCGGCGCCGGCGACCAATGGCCGCCCGCCAACGCCGGCCCCGCCGTCGCCTTCGAGGTCGAGGATTTTCAAGCCGCCATCACCGAGCTGAAGGCCGCCGGCGTGAAGTTCTTCTGGGACGTCCAGGAAACCCCGGTCTGCTTCATGGCCGGCGTCCTCGATCCCGACGAAAACCGCGTGGTGATCCACTACCGCAAGACGGGCCAGCCCGGCTGAAGTTTTCAAAACCTCATATAGCGGGAAGACCGACGGCTCTCTGGCATCAACCTGCCAGCTCTCTCGGCTCGGCATCCACCGAGGCCGCTTGCGGCCTTGCTTTTCGCAACGGCTCCTTCTGCGGCTTCTTCGGTTTCGCCTCCTTCGCTTTCGGCTTGGATTGAATTTCACCGAGCAAGCGCGCCACGCTCACCTCGCCTCCTTCGCCCGTGCTGAAGGTTTTGCGCTGACCGTCGTGCTCATACACGATCACCAGCGCCTTGTTCCAACCCGGCGTAGGGTCGGCGCCCAACCAATTCGGCTTCGCCCAGAATACGGTCTCGGGATCGCGCAAGAGGTCGTTCACCCGATAGGTCACATCCGCGAATTTGTCCCCCGACCCGTAGACGGCGGAGATCACGAGCAGCTTTTCCGCCGGCGACGCGTTCACGCGGGCCGCCCGCGGCGGCCGTTCCGTTGCGTTGGGTCGCGAAGCGGGGGCGGAGGCGCAGCCGCCAAGAAAAATCAAGGACGCGGCACCGAAGCAAAGCAGGTTGAAGGAGCGCATGGTGCGGCGATGCTGGCGAGCCCCCGCGGAAACGCAATTCGCTACCGCGCCGCGAGCTGACTCCTGCTTCCCAGGGAATAGGAGCCGGTTTCCCCCAATCCGGCGCGCGTCTCTTTTTTCCCCACGCTATTTGACCACATCCAAGGCGAAGGGCTGGAAGCGCTCCACGCCGCCGAGCTTGAACTGCGTCCACACGACATAGCGGCCCGCCGCCGGTATCATCACGTCGAAGGCGAACCTGGGCCGCATCGGCTCTTTAAGGGGCGGCAAGGGCGCCAGCCCGTCGATCGGCGCCGGCTTCTCGCCCGGATCCACACGCGGGTGCAAATGCGCGAAACCGCTCCGCGATTCGTCAAAGGCGGTCGTGTGAACATACGCGCCCATCACCGGCTCGAGCGGCACCGCGGTCCCGTCCTCCGCGCGGACGGAAAACACCAAGGTTCCCGGCACGCCCGCCTTCACGGACGCCGCCTTGTCCAAACCCAGACTCACCGCATATCCGCCATTGGTGACAACCTCGCCCAAATCCGGAGCCCTCCCCGTCCCCTCCGCCCTTGTCTCGCCCGCCGCCCTGTAGTCGGCGAATGCATACAGCCCCCGCCCCGTCGCCGAGGGCGTGAAATCCGCGAACACGCGGTAAACGCCGCCGCGTTTCGGCGTGTGCGCGAAGACCCACTCGCCCGGCCGCGCGCCCGGTTCCGGATGGACGTGCTGGTAATCCGCCAAGGTCGGATCGACCACGAGCAGGTGCAGCTTGCGGGTGTGCACCGTGAGCAGGTCCACCGGCCCGATGGGCTTCCCGCCCGCCGTCGCCAAGGTGAGGACGAAGCGCGTTTCCCGCCCCGCCCCGGGTGTGGCGCCTCCGTCCGCCCTCAGCTCGACTTTCACCGGCGAGCGCGCCGCCACCACGGGGATGAACTGCGGATTCGCGGGATCGCACATCTCGAGCGCGTTCGCGCCCGACACCCGAAAATCCATGTGGTGCAGATTGGTGCCCGTCGGCAGCAGCCGGAACCCGACATACAGCGCCAGCGCGGAACCCGTGATCCACGCCACGCTCCGCCAGTTTACTCCGCCCTCCGCCGCCCGCGCCGCGGTCTTTGCATCCGTGCCCATCCGTGAAATCCGTGGTTAAAAAATCCAGTTCTGCCGTTGTTCGTCGCCCGCGCGCCTCAGTTTTTCATCTTTTCGACGAACTCCGCCGGCTTCCACTGCGAGCCGTCCGCGCGCCAGACGATCTTGCCCTGTTCGTTTATGAGCAGCGTCGCGAGCGTGTGTTTGATCAGCGGCACCTCCGTCTTCGCTCCCGCCTCGAGCTCAGCCAGCACGCCGAATTGCTTCAGGAGATCCTTGATCGCGCCCTCGGGGCCGGTGAGGAACGAAAAATTCGCCGTGTCGATGCCTCGCGCCGTCGCGTATTCGCGCAGCACCCCCGGCGTGTCGTATTCCGGATCGAGGGTGATCGAGACCAGCTCTAGATTCGTCACGCCCGCCTCCTTCGCCAGCCGTTGCGTCTCCATCATCTTCGCGGTCGAGAGCGGGCACATCGTCGCGATCGGACAACGCGAGTAGATGAAGTTTAGCATGATCTGCCTCCCGCTCCAGCGCCCCGCCTCCACCACCTTGCCGTTCTGGTCGTAGAGCGCGAAGTCGGGCAGCTTTTCCCCCACTTCGCGATAGGCTCCGCGCCCGCGAATGCCCGTATCCTCGCGCAGTTGCGAAGCCGCCTTTTGCACCGTCACCTCCGCGACGGCGTCGCGCCACCAGATCCCCTCAAGACGGAAGCGCCCCTCCCCGGCCTCCACCAAGGTCGCCCGCAGCTCGGCTCCTTCCTTCGCGAGCGCCAGATCCCCCGGGCCCACCTCGAACTCCATCGTCATCCGCGGCATATAGCCCGGGATCTCGTCGTGATCGACCAGCAGCGTGCCTCGCTCGGCCATCACCGATACCACGCGGCCGGTCAGCGACTTGCCCGCGGGGCGGGTCTCGGCCGGCGTCTTCGCGTCGTCCGATTTCAGGCCACAGGCGGCGCCCCCCAGCGCGAGACCGCAGGCCAAGGCGCCAAGCCCCCAGGGGCGAAGTATCCGTCGATTCATGCCCCACCGTTCCGCCTCGGGGAAACGTTTGTCAAAGGCATTGCGGGGTCTACGGTCTCCCCTTCCTTTCCGCGATTCGCTCCGCTCATGGCCTCGTCCGCGACCACTCTTTCCACCACCTCCACCGCGCCCTCGCCGGGCCCGCGCCGCGCGGCCGTCTATCGCGCCGGGCTCGCCTGGTTCAGCGCCGCGGCCTTCGTCTGGATCTTTTTCATCATCTACAAGGGCGCCTTCACCACGAGCATCGGCGCCGGCATGGTTTTCCCCGACTGGCCGCTGTCCAACGGCTCGCTCAACCCCGCCGGCTGGACGCAGGATCAAGATATGAGCGCCGAGCACGGCCATCGCCTCAGCGCGATGCTCATGGGCCTCCTCTGCATCGTGCTCGCCGTCTGGCTCCACCGCGCCGAGGCCCGCTCCTGGCTTCGCAAAACCGGCTGGTTCGCCCTCGCGTTGGTCGTCGTGCAAGGGGTCGTCGGCGGGCTTCGCGTCCTCTTGGAAAAACACCACGTCGACATGATCGACACCAGCGTCGGCCGCCTCTTCGCCATGGGCCACGCCTGCCTTGCGCAGCTCTTCCTCTGCACGCTCGCCGCCATCGCCATCGCCTGCTCCCGCCCTTGGATCGAGCGCCGCGCCGGCCTGCGCGCCACTCCGTCCGCCGGCCTGCGCCGCTTGGCTACCGTCTGCATGATCCTCCTTTTCACGCAGCTCGCCATCGCCGCGGTCATGCGCCACAGCTTCGCGGGCATGGCCATCCCCACCTTCCCGCATAGCACCCACGAAGGGGACTGGTTGCCCGCCGTGTGGAGCTTCAAGGTCGGCATCCAGTTCGCCCACCGCGTCATGGCCTCGATCCTCGCCATCGCTCTGCCCGCCCTCGCGATCTCCGTCTGGCGCGGACGCGCCGCTTCCGCGGCGATGCGCCTCGGCGCCGGCGGGCTGATCTTCTGCCTCGCCCTGCAAATCTTCCTCGGCGCCGCCACCGTGCTGAGCGGTCGCAGCCCCTACTACGCCACCTGGCACGTCATCGTCGGCGCCGCTTTGCTCGTATCCACTTTCGCCATCACCTGGGTTCTCCACCGCGACGCCATCGAGGTCTCCGGTCCCGCCGCCGCATGAGCGCCGATTCCCCTGCTTCCGGTTCCGCCACGGCCTCGGCAGCGCCGGCCTCCGCCTTTCGCGATCTGCTGGAGCTCACCAAGCCCCGCCTGAGCTTTCTCTCGGTCCTCACCACGCTCGTGGGCTACGCCGCCGCCAAACCCGGCTGGCACGCGTCCGAGTTTTTTTTCCTCTGCATCGGCACCTGCGCCTGCGCCGGCGGCGTCGCCGCGCTCAACCAATGGATGGAACGCGACACCGACGCGCGGATGAACCGCACCGCGGACCGCCCCCTGCCCTCCGGCCGTCTCCCCGCCGGCAACGCCTTCGTCCTCGGCTGGGCGCTCTGCGCCTTCGGCCTCGGCTGCCTCATGGGCAAGGTCGCCGGCCTCGCCGCCTTTTTCGCCCTCGCCACCATCGTCAGCTACCTCGCGCTCTACACGCCTGCCAAACGTTCCTCGCGCTGGTCCACCGAGATCGGCGCGGTGGCGGGAGCCTTTCCCCCGCTCATCGGCTGGGCCGCGGCGGAAGCGGGTCGAGTCCAAGTCGGCGTCCTCGGCTGGATTCTCTTCGGCATCCTCTTCACCTGGCAGATCCCGCACTTCATGGCCGTCGCCTGGACCTATCGCCACGACTACGCCCGCGTGAACTTTCCCATGCTCACCACCCGCGATCCCGACGGGGCCGCCGTCGCCCGCTGGTCCTTGGTCAACACCGTCGCCGTGGTCGCGTTGAGCATCCTGCCCACCTTCCTCGGCCTCACGACGATCGGCTACGCCATCATCAGCGCCCTGCTCGGCGTGTGGTTTCTCGCCCGCGCAGTCGCCTTCCTCCGTCCCGCCACCCGCGACGCCATGGCGCGCAAACTCTTCTTGTGCTCGGTAGGCTGGCTGCCGCTTCAGCTCGGCGCGCTCGTCATCGACCGTGTCTGGTTCATCGCGCCCTGATTCTCCGGTGTCCCAATCTCCGTCACAGAGGACACGGAGCTCGGACACAGAGAACACGGAGTTCCAATCCATCATCCCAGTCCTGTCTATCTCTTCCGACACTCTTCCTCTCCGTGCCTCTGTGTCCGAGCTCCGTGACCTCCGTGGCTAAAAATCCGCCTCCGTTTCTTCCGATCCGCTTC